>NZ_JBHXNP010000093.1:0-38893 GCF_042719495.1 Streptomyces sp. NPDC058525 | reverse complement strand
GCCACGACCACCACAGCCAACCCGTCGACCGGCAGAAACACTGCAGGTCATCGCGGCCGTCGCACCCCCACCAGACCCCTAAATCAACGGCATTGGCGTTAACGGTCGGGCTCGGGCCGGGGCATTAACGCCGTTAACGGTCGGGCTCGGGCGGGGGGCATTAACGGCGTTAACGGTCGGGGCGTTAACGCCGCTAATGGGGTGCGGAGGGCGGGCCTAGCATCAGGGCCATGAGTGATCTTGGCGAAGGGCTGCGGGCGTTCCGGCTCGATGTGGGGCAGGGGGAGCTGGACGATCTCGGTGAGCGGCTGGGGCGGGTGCGGTGGCCCGACGAGCTGCCCGGGGTGGGGTGGGCGTACGGGATTCCGCTCGGGGAGATGCGCGAGCTCGTGGAGTACTGGCGCGGCGGCTACGACTGGCGGGCGGCCGAGGCGCGGCTGAACGAGTGGCCGCAGTTCACCACGGTCATCGACGGGGCCACGGTGCACTTCGCGCATCTGCGGTCGCCCGAGCCGGGGGCCAGGCCCCTGCTGATGACCCACGGCTGGCCGGGGTCGTTCGTCGAGTTCCAGCGGGTCGCCGGTCCGCTCACCGATCCGCGGGCGCACGGCGGGGATCCCGCCGATGCCTTCCACCTGGTGCTGCCGAGCATCCCCGGCTTCGGGCTGTCCGGGCCGACGACGGAGACGGGCTGGGAGTTCAAGCGGGTCGCGCGGGCCTTCGGGGTGCTGATGGAGCGGCTCGGGTACGAGGCGTACGGGGTCCAGGGCGGTGACTGGGGGGCCGCGATCTCGCGGGAGCTGGGGCGGATCCGGCCGGGGAACGTGGTCGGGGTGCACCTGAACCTGCTGCCCGGGGGAGGGGCGGTCGCGGAGCCGGGCGCGGAGGAGCTGGCCGTGCTGAGCCCGGCCGAGCGGGAGCGGACCCTCGCGTCCTGGGAGCGGTACCGGGTCTGGGCGCGGGAGCGGCAGGGGTACGCCGACATCCAGGCGACCCGGCCGCAGACCCTCGCGTACGGGCTGAACGATTCGCCGGTGGGGCTGCTCGCCTGGATCGGTGAGAAGTTCGCGGAGTGGAGCGATCCCCGGTGCCCGGTCGACCGGGACCAGATGCTGACCAACGTGATGCTGTACTGGCTGACCGGGACCGCCGGATCGGCCGCCCGGATCTACTACGAGCGGGCGCACGCCGGCTACTTCGGGCAGCCGCCCGAGGTGTCGCGGACCCCGACCGCGCTGGCCGACTTCCCGCGGGACAACTTCATCCCGCTGCGGCACGTGGCCGCGCGGACCGACAACATCGTGCGCTGGACCTCGTACGACCGGGGTGGGCACTTCCCCGCCATGGAGGTGCCGGAGCTGCTGGTGGGGGACGTGCGGGCCTTCTTCCGGCAGGTGTGACGGCCGCCCGGCGTCCCCACCGGCCGTCAGGCCTGGGGCTTGCCGCCCGCGCGGTTCACGGCGTCCAGGGCGAGCTGCCACGGGAAGTGGGGCGGGGTGTCGGGGCCGGCCGGGCCGGGGGTGAAGCCGGTCTCGCCGTAGAGGAGTTCGACTCCGGCGGTGCGCAGGACGGCCAGGGACTGGTCGAACTGGGGGTGTGCGGCGAGGGCGGCGTTCGTGCAGGGCATGGCGACGACGGGGGTGCCCTTGCCGATGGCCTCGGCGGCGACGCCGACGACGAAGCGGTCGGTGAGGCCGAGGGCCCAGGAGTTCACCGAGTTGAAGGTGGCCGGGGCGAAGAGCAGGGCGTCGGCTGCGGGCCATACGTCGTCCTCCCCGGGCATCTTGTACTGCCAGCGCACCGGGTGGCCGGTCAGGGCGGCCAGTCCGTCGAGGCTCCCCGCCACCCAGTGCGCCGCGGTGGGGGTGAGCCCCAGGCAGACGTCCCAGCCGCGGGCCTGGGCGTCCTCGATCACATGGGCTACGTCGAAGACGGGCGGGGCCGCGGAGCAGAGCAGGTAGAGAGTCTTCGTGGTCATGTCACCATATGATCATATTGCTCGACCTCAACCATGCTTGAGGGTGCGGGGCGGTCCGAGGAGCCGGTGCCGGCTCGGGCGGAGGGCGCGGCCGGCGTGAGACGCTCGCGTATGGGGTTGAGCTTTTCGGCTATGTCGCGTCTCATGCGGCTGGCCTTGACTGGTCTCATGACGCAGACGAAGAACAACCCCACGCAGGGCTCCGCGCAGCACACCACCCTCGTCATCGGGGGCACCGGCAAGACCGGGCGGCGCGTGGCCGAGAAGCTCACCGCCCAGGGGCGGCCGGTCCGGGTCGGGTCCCGGAGCGGGGTCCCGGCCTTCGACTGGAACGAGCCCGCCGGCTGGCCGGCCGCGCTCGAAGGCGTGGACCGGGTGTACGTGACCTACTACCCGGACCTCGGGTTCCCCGGCGCCGCCGAGCAGATCGGCGCGTTCGCCGAGGTGGCGGTGGCCGCCGGGGCGCGCCGGCTGGTGCTGCTCTCCGGGCGCGGGGAGGAGGCCGCGCAGCGGGCCGAGGAGGCGCTGAAGGCCTCGGGCGCCGACTGGACGGTCGTACGGGCCAGCTGGTTCAACCAGAACTTCGACGAGAGCTTCTTCCTGGAGCCCGTACTGGCCGGTGAGATCGCGCTGCCGACCGCGGACGCCGTCGAGCCCTTCGTCGACGCCGACGACATCGCCGACGTGGTCGTGGCCGCGCTGGGCGACGACCGGCACATCGGCAGGACGTACGAGCTGTCGGGCCCGCGCCTGCTCGGCTTCTCCGACGTCGCCGCCGAGCTGTCGAAGGTGACCGGACGGGAGATCGCCTACGTGCCGGTCTCCGACGAGGACTACCGGGCGGTGCTGCGCGAGAACGGCCTGCCGGAGGAGTTCGCCGACCTCTTCGCGCTGATCCTGGACGGGCGCAACGCGCACCTGGTGGACGGGGTGCAGGAGGTGCTGGGGCGGCCGCCCCGGGACTTCGCCGACTTCGCCCGGGAAGCGGCCGCCACCGGGGTCTGGGACGTACGGTCCTGATATGGACACGCTGACCGGTCTCCTCGAAGGCCCCAACGCCCGGGGCGCCTTCATCCAGAAGTCGCTCCTCAACCCGCCGTGGGCCATGCGCATCGAGGACCGCGCCCCGCTGTCGGTGGTGACGATGGTGCGCGGCTCGGCGTGGCTGCTGCCCGACGCGGGGGAGCGGGTGCGGATCAGCCCCGGGGACGTGGCCCTCGTACGGGGGCCCGCGCCGTACACGGTGGCCGACTCCCCGGGCACCCCCGTGCAGATCCGGGTGGGGCCGGACCAGCGGTGCAGCACGCTGGAGGGCGAGGACGTCAGCGAATCCATGCTGCTGGGCGTGCGGACCTGGGGAGAGGGGCAGCAGGGCGAGGGGTCGGCGGTGATGCTGAGCGGCACCTACCAGGCGCCGAGCGAGATCGGGCGCCGACTGCTGGGCGCGCTGCCCACGATCGTGGTCCGCCCGGCGGGGGCCGCGGACGCCACGCTGATCGCCCTGCTCGCCTCGGAGATCTCCCGGGACGAGCCGGGGCAGGATCTCGTCCTGGACCGGCTGCTCGACCTGCTGCTGATCGGTGTGCTGCGGGCCTGGCTCGCGGCCCCGGGGTCGGGGGCGCCGGGCTGGTACCGGGCCCAGAGCGATCCGGTGGTCGGCCCGGCGCTGCGGCTGCTGCACGAGGACCCGGCGCACGGGTGGACGGTGGAGGAGCTCGCGCTCAGGACGGGGGTGTCGCGGGCCTCGCTGGCGCGGCGGTTCACGGACGTGGTGGGCGAGCCGCCCGTCGCCTATCTGACGGGCTGGCGCCTCACGCTCGCGGCGGACCTGCTGCGGGAACCGGACGCCACGGTCGCGACGGTGGCCCGACGGGTCGGGTACGGCAGCGCGTTCGCGCTGTCGACGGCGTTCAAGCGGGTACGGGGTGTCAGCCCGCAGCAGTTCCGTTCGGGGGCGGCGGCGGGGGCGACGGCGACGGCGGGGGCGGCGGCCGCGTGCGGGCTGCCGCGCACCCTCGTTCTCACGGACGCCGCCCAGGAGAGCGCCTAGGACGGATCCTCGGACGGGGCCTGGGGGAGGAGGAGTTCGCCGACGCGCTGGTCGCCGCTGAGCTCGCCGGTGAGGCGGAAGCCCAGGCCCAGGTAGAAGGGCTCGGGCGTGCCGGCGCCCGGGTCCCAGGTGACGTACGCGCGGGGGGCGCCGCGACGGCGGAGCTCCTCGACGACCGCGGCCACCGCGAAACTGCCGTGGCCCTTGCCCTGGTGGGCGGCGGAGATGTTGAGGCGCCAGATGCCGGAGCGCCGGTCGGCGGGGTCGCGGGCCGGGTCCCACTGGATGTCGAGGAAGGCCATGACGAAACCGACGACCTCGTCGCCGTCGACGATGGCCCGGGGCCAGGCGACGTCCCCGTGGACGTACGCCTCGGCCAGTGACTTGACCACCGGGGAGACGAGGTGCGCCTGATCGGGGCGGACCTGTATCGCGCACACCGCGTCGATGTTCGCGGCGGTCACGGGCTCCAGGCGGCGGGCTGAGGTGCTGATCATGGGATCAGCGTAGGACCTCCGGCGGTCCGCGAGCACCGGAGATTGCCGGAAGTGCCAGATGTGCTAGGCGCTTTGCCCGTGCAGGACCAGGGCCCACGCGAGTAGGCCGAGCGACGCCGTGGACAGCACCGTCCGCCAGACGTTGGCCCGTACCCACGGCTGTTCGAAGGCGCGGCGGACGGCGGACGGGTCGGCGATGCGGTCGACCGGGCCGGCCTGGTCCAGGGCGTTGTTCAGCGGGATGTTCACCCGGGCCGTGATGCCCATCGCCAGGACGCAGCAGACGAACGCGCCGATCACCGCGGGCAGTACGTCGCGGCCGCCGGCGGGCAGGGACAGGGCCAGCGCCAGCCCGGTGAAGACGAGGGAGCCGACGTAGCCGAGCAGGAACCAGCCGTTGAGGATGGCCACGTTGATGCGCTGCATCACCTCGATGACCGTCCGGTCGTCGGTGCGGCGCAGGCCCGGCATCACGGACACCGAGAACCCGTAGAACAGGCCGCTGACCAGGCCCATCGTGATCGTCGCGGCGATCAGGGCCGCGAACCGTGCCGTTTCCACGCCGGTCTCCCCACAGTCGTCGAAGCACACGCGGCGGACCACGCGTCGGGAACAGCCGTCCAGGGCACTCGCCGAAGCCGAAGTGCTCGGTGAGCAGTCGTCGAACGGTCAAGTCCCGCCGATCATAGGGGCATCACCGGCCGTAGTCTGGGCGCGGCGTGCAGGCCGTGCAGGCCAGGTGCGAAGGGGAGTTGCCGACCATGCCAACCATGCTGACCGCGCTCGACGGGGTGTACGGGGACCGGCCGGACGCCGTGAGCGTCGCCGGCCGCTCCGCTTCCTACGAGGACCTCCTCGGTGCCGCCCGCGCGGTCGCGGCCGACGTGGCCGGGGCTCCCGCGTTCGCGGTGACCGCGACGGCCTCGCTGGAGACCGTCGCGGCCGCGGTGGGCGGGCTGCTGGCCGGGGTGCCGCTCGTCCCGCTGCCGCCCGACGCGGGGCCCGCCGAGCGCGAGCACATCCTGCGCGACTCCGGGGCGGTCCTCGTCGACGTGGACTTCGCGCGGCGCTCCGCCGGCTGGTCGGGGAAGGAGCCGGCGCCCGAGGACCCCGCGATGATCCTCTACACCTCCGGGACCACCGGAGCACCCAAGGGCGTGGTGCTCACCGGGGCGGCCCTCGCCGCCGACCTGGACGCGCTGGCCGGTGCCTGGCAGTGGACCGCCGAGGACACCCTGGTGCACGGGCTGCCGCTGTTCCACGTACACGGCCTGGTGCTCGGCGTGCTGGGCGCCCTGCGCACCGGCAGCCGGCTCGTGCACACCGGGCGGCCCACGCCCGAGGCCTACGCGGCGGCGGGCGGCAGCCTGTACTTCGGGGTGCCGACGGTGTGGTCCCGGATCGCCGGGGCGCCGCAGGCGGCCGCCGCGCTGTCCGGGGCCCGGCTGCTGGTCTCCGGCAGCGCCGCCCTGCCCGCGCCGGTCTTCCGGGACCTGGAGCGGCTGACCGGGCTGCGGCCCGTGGAGCGGTACGGCATGACCGAGACGCTGATCACCATCAGCGGCCGGGCGGGCGGGGAGGTCCGCCCCGGTACGGTCGGCACCCCGCTGCCCGGGATCCGGACCCGGATCGTCGCCGAGCCGGGCGCCGAGATCGGGGAGCTCCAGCTCACGGGGCCGACGTTGTTCGCCGGGTACCTGGGGCGCCCGGAGGCCACCGCCGCCGCGTACACCGAGGACGGCTGGTTCCGTACGGGCGACATCGCGGCCGTGGACGAGGCGGACGGCGTGCACCGGATCGTGGGCCGGGCCTCCATCGACCTGATCAAGTCGGGCGGGTACCGGATCGGGGCGGGCGAGATCGAGAACGCCCTGCTGGACCATCCCAAGGTGGCCGAGGCGGCCGTGGTCGGCGTCCCGGACCCGGACCTCGGGCAGCGCATCGTTGCGTTCGTCGTCGCCGAGGGGGTCACGGGCGCGGAGCTCACCGACTTCGTGGCCGCGCACCTGTCCGTGCACAAGCGCCCGCGGGAGGTGCGGTTCGTGGCCGCGCTGCCGCGCAACGCGATGGGCAAGCCGCAGAAGAAGCTGCTGCTGACGGGGGAGTTCGGGCCGCAGGAGGGGTGAGCCTGGCTGCGGGGCGGGTGTTGAGGGCCGCCGGGCGGGTGAGGCTGGCCGTGGTGGGCCGTGATGGCGGTGGGTTGGGCCGCGGTGGGCGTGTTTCGGCCACTGCGGCTCGGTGTCCGCTCGAGGCCCGGCCCAGGAGGGCTAGGGCAGGCCCGGAAGGCGGCTGCGGGGGCGCAGCGACCGGGAGCGAGCTACCGGAGACCTTCTCGGTCGCTCTGCTCGCATGGAAGAAACCCCAGGTCAGAGGGGTTAGGTGGGCTTTTCAGCGACTGAAGCGACCCAACTCTGCGGTATATGAAGACATTCCTGCGCGTGCGTGTGTGCGTGTGTGTGCGTCATATATACCGACCTTGAGTCGCTTCGGTCGCTGTTGTTGCTTGCGTACGTCTGTGACCTGGTGTTCTGTGAGCCACCCGGCCAGCGACCGGAGGAGACCCGGTCGCTGGCCGGGGTCGGCCGGTCGCCGGCCCGCCTGGGGGAGGCGTACATCTGTTCTGGCTCAACTGCCTCTCGCCTCCCAGGGGTTTCGCTAATCTGATTTTCGGCGTTGAGTCGCTTCAGTCGCTGATGGGGGATGTGAATGGCAGCTGAGCTGCGGGATTCCCGCAGCGACCCAGCGCAGTGCACGAGAACTGCGCCGGTCGCTGGGCTCCCTGTGACGACTGCCAAGTGGTGTGCCCGGCAGGGGTGGCCGGTCCACCCCCTGGCCGCGGGCCGCAAGACGCCCGTGGGCAACTGCGACGCGTGCCGCGTGCCGGGCCACGACCGGGCGCGGTGCGACTGCCTGCGCGCGGGCCGCTGGTGCCACGGCTTCCACGCGGCCACGCTCGACGCGGACCGGATCGAGCAGTGGTGGGGCTCCCGGCCGGATCTGGGCGTCGGTGTGGCGACTGGTCCCGCGGACCTGGTCGTCATCGACGTCGACGCGCACGAGCGGGCCCTGCCCGGCCGTGACCGGCTGCTGCCCGGCATCGGGATCTCCGCCGGCATCGATCTGGCGGGACTCGCCAACGGTTTTCACACCCTGGGCGTGCTGGCCGCCCTGCGCGGAGCGGTCAGCCCCGCACAGGACGCCTCGACGCTGCGCGTGCGTACGCCGTCGGGCGGGCTGCACGTCTGGTACCGGGGCGGCGGGCGGCGGTGGCAGTGCTCCACCGGGTCGGGCTCGGGCCGCGCCCTGGCCTGGCAGGTGGACGTACGCGCCCGCGGCGGCTACATCGTGGCCCCGGGGACCGTGACCCGCGCGGGCGGCTACCGCGCCGTGGGGACCGTACGGGAGCCCGCGCCGCTGCCGGACTGGCTCGCCGGGGAGTTGGAGCGCACCGGGCACCTGGCTGCCGAGAACGGGAACGGGGACGGGGACGGGAACGGGAACGGGGACCCGGCTGCGGTCATCGGGCCCCGTGCCGTGCCGCCGCGGGCCCGGCAGGCCGTTCTGGCGGCCGGGGGCGGCACGGGGGTCGCCCAGCGGGTCCTGGCGGGCGTGCTCGCCGAGGTCGCCGCGTGCGCGGGCGTGCCCGAAGGGGCGGCCTTCTCCGAGAAGCTGAACCGCGCCGCCTACACCGCGGGCGGCCTGGTCGCCGCCGGGCACCTGACCGAGGCCGCGGCCACGCGGGCCCTGCGGGACGAGGCCGAGCGGGCCCGGCCGGGGCAGGAGGGCCGCTGCGGGGCCATCATCCGCGGCGGGCTGCGTGCCGGTCTGGCACGCCCGCTGACGCCGGGGGGCCGGGCATGAGCCGGGACCAGGAGAGCCTGCTCTCCGAGTTCGACGTACAGGCGGTCGCGGCGCAGATCCTGGCGCAGCCCGTACCGGGGCCCCGGGAGTCGGGGGAGTCCGGGGCGGTTTCTGGGGTTTTGCCCGATGGTGCTCCCGGTGGTGTTCCCGGTGGTGTTCCCGGTGGTGCGTCTGGTGGCGTCTCCGGCGGGTTGTCCGTTGGGGAGTCTGTCGCGGGGGCCGGTGTTCCGGTTTCCGGCGGCGGCGAGGCGACGGCGGACGGGCTGCTGCCCGATACGCTCACCGACCGCGGCAACGCCAAGCTGTTCGTCAAGCTCTACTCCAACGACTACCGGCACGTCCCCGGGATCGGCTGGTTCCGCTGGGACTGCACCCGCTGGCAGATCGACGAGGACGACACCGCGGTGTGGGCCGCGGGAGACCTGGCGGAGTCCATCGCCACCACCGACCCGCGCGGCGTGTACACCCCGGCCGCGCTCCAGCAGCACCGCCGGCGCGCGCTCAGCACCAGCGGGATGAACGCCATGCTCGCGCAGGCGAAGTCCGCCCCGGGCATGGTGCTCAACGCGGCGCGGCTGGACGCCGACCCGTACGCGCTGTGCACGCCCGCCGGTGTCGTGGACCTGCGCACCGGTCACATCCGCCCCTCCGACCCCGCGCGCGACTTCCACTCCCGCTCCACCTCGGCGGCGCCGCAGCCGATGCCCACGCCGCGCTGGAACCGCTTCCTGACCGACACCTTCGGTGAGGGGCCGGAGGGCGCGCAGATGATCGACTTCCTGCAGCTGCTGCTCGGCTACTCCGTGACCGGGGACGTGGGCGCCCAGGTCATGCCGTTCCTGTTCGGGTCCGGCAAGAACGGCAAGTCCGTACTGCTGGACGTCCTGATGAAGCTGCTCGGCGACTACGCGGACGCGGCGCCGCCCGGGTTCCTGATGGCCCGCCCGTACGAGGGGCACCCGACCGACCTCGCCGAACTGCACGGCCGGCGGGTGATCGTGTGCAGCGAGGTGAAGCCGGGCGACCGCTTCGACGAGGCCCGGGTCAAGCTGCTCACCGGCGGCGACCGCATCAAGGCCCGCCGGATGCGGCAGGACTTTTTCAGCTTCGAGCCCACGCACAAGCTGTGGCTGCTGGGCAACCACCGTCCCGAGGTGGGGACGGGCGGGTTCGCGTTCTGGCGGCGCATGCGGCTGATCCCGTTCGAGCGGGTCGTCTCCGACGACCGCAAGATCGACAACCTGGCGGACGTCCTCGTCACCCAGGAGGGCCCCGGCATCCTCAACTGGCTCATCGAGGGCGCCCGCCGCTACCTGGGCGGCGACAAGGACCTGACCGGCCCCGAGCGGGTCCGCATCGCGACCACGGCGTACGCGGAGACCGAGGACCACACCGGGCGCTTCATCGGCGAGGCCTGCCGGCTCGACCCCGAACTGCGGGCGGAGCAGGCGACGCTGTACGCGGCCTACAGGGGCTGGTGTCAGAATGAGGGCGCCCCGGCGATCTCTTCCCGGGCCTTCGCGGCACGGGTCCGCGAGGTGGTGGGACTGGCCTCGCCGAAGGAAATGATCCTGTCCAACCAGCGCAAGTACTACCCGGGCATCGGCCTGCTCGCGGACGAGGAGACAGCATGAGCGCCCTCATCGCAGAGGACGAGATCGTCCACGAAGTGGACCTCGTCTGGCTCGAGGACATCAGCGGGCTCGACTACGTCCGGCAGAGCCTGGACCGGCTGCCGACCCGGCGCGGCAGGCCCGCCTACCACCGAGACGGGCGGATGGTCGGGTACGCGCTGCTGGGACCGGCGGCGAAGCCGTCCCGATCCTCCGGCACGTTCCGGCGGCGGGTGTTCTGGCTGCTCCCGCACGACCGCGACAGCGACCCGGACGGCCTGTACGCGACCGGGGCGCCGGCGGAGGCCGTGGACGCGCGGACACTGGCCCCGGGCACCAAGGGACGCAAGACGGAGCGCTCGGAGGGCGGGCCCATGTCGTCGGCGATGCGGGGTCTGATGCCGTAGGCATCCGGTGTGAGCAGGCGTTGAAAAAGAACAGGACACGCGGTATTTTTTATCCTGCTGGAGATCAACTTCTCCCCGGTCGGGCAGGGGTGCGCGTGCGCGCGTGCACGGACTGCTAACCGGTGGAGGCCAGCTGCTTGGAGTGCTCCAGGGCTTCTTCGTAGACGCGCGCGCCCCGGCTCTCGGAGAGGTCCAGGGACGGCAGGACCGAGGGCTGGGAGATGCTCGGCAGCAGGTGGCGCAGCAATGCGGAGACCCTGGTCACGAGGTCCTCGTAGTCGCTGATCGCCTGCGACATCGACTGGACGCCGCCGTAGGCGCCGACGATGACGGCGGCGGTCTCGGCGAGCTGGACCTGGGGGAGCAGTTCGCCCTGGGCCTGCGCGAGCTCCAGCTTGGCCTGGACGCCGTAGACCCAGTCCTGCCAAGGGCCGCTGCGGTCGAGGTCGGCCGCCCGCTGGTCCATCGCCAGGCGCACGCTGGCCCGGACCATGGGATTGGTCTGCAGCCGGTAGGTGTGGAGCGCGACCATGTCCACGATCTCCTGGAGCTTGGTCGTGCGGTCGGGGATGACGAGGTCCTGGTGCTGAGCGGCCAGCACCCCCTGGGCCAGCTCGTCCTTCGACTGGAAGTGGAAGTAGAGGGCGCCCTTGGTCACCCCGGCGGTGGAGAGGATCTCCGAGATCGTCGCCGTCTGGTAGCCGCGCTCCTGGAACACCTTCGCTGCCGCCAGCAAGATGGCTCCACGCGTGCGGATGGCCCGTTCCTGCTCCGCCATGATGCCCTCCACTTGGTTGACGAACCCTTGGGAAAGGCTCCGTATACAAACCGTCTAGTTCGTATCTTACAGCGGACCAACCCAGAGCCAACCAACACATGACCGACTTGGGCATGTCCTACCGGTGAAGGGGTCTCCGATGGCCTTTGTGGCGGGCGTCACGTACCGTCGGCGCGGCCACGCGTCGATGTCGGTCGGGATGCCCGTCGTGCCATGTGACACAGGCCACGCGAACAGCGCAAACGATGAAAAATGAAGATGTCGAGCGGTGTGGGGGCGGGCCTTCCTGGCCTGGGCAAAGGTCGTGCGGCGGTCTTGTGGGGCGCCGGGTGCGCGGGGCCCGGCAGCGGTCGGAACTCGCTGGTCAGTCGGCGTCCGGGGCTGCCGTCACGAGAGAGCTGAAGGTCAGCTCCCCGCCCTGGTGGCCCGTGATGCGCACCCTTTCGTGCCCGCCCGGCTCCGCGGGGCCGAGCCGGTGGGCCTCGATGAAGCAGGGCTCGTCCAGCTCGGTGTACTGCTTGTACTCGGTCTTGACGCTGAGCGGGAGGAAGGAGGAACGATTCAGCGCGGCTGCCGCGCCCTGCCGGGCCGCTTCGAGCAGCAGCATGCCCGGGACGTGGTCGACCGGGTGGTCGAACAGCACGGGGTGGCGGGTGTTGAGCCTCAGCAGCCAGCGGTTGCTGTGGCCGATGGGCGAGAGCACCACGTCAGCCGGCGAGGTGCGCCCCACGTTCTGCGGCGCCGTGGGCGCGGTCAGCGTCACCGTGCGGTGATCCGCGCTGAAGACGCGCTGGGGACGGACCCGCTCGTAGACGGCCGGGCTGACGCAGGTGAAGGAGATCCGCCCCGTGGCCACGATCACTCCCTCACGGCGTACGACGGAGTCGTACGTCATCCCCGACAGGCGGTCTCCCCGGAGCTTCATGTCGAAGCACGTGACCTCGATGTCGAGGGAGGCCGGGGTCTGGTGCACCTCGAGGTGCTCCGGGTGGACGGTGAGGCCGATCTCCCTGATCAGGAACTGGTAGTCGAGGGGCACGCCGAACTCGGTGTGCGAGAGAAGGACCCCGGCCTGCCGGATCGTCTCGGTGATCATGAGCGGGTCGTGGTACTCCCCGTCGATGGGTACGAAGAAGCTGTGGCTGCGCGGCCACTGCGCCTCGACCCGGAAACGGGTGTCGTCCTCCCGCTGCCAGCCGGTGAGCATGACCTCGGCCACGGCCGCCCGGTGCACCAGCTCCTTGGGCACGGTGGTGGTCAGGGTGGCACAGTGGAGTGCGGCCAGATAGGACCTTGGCTCCGCCGTGAAGGCCGCTTGGTAAGCGGCGATTGCCGGGCGTTCGATGTGGAACGTGCTCGCAGACATTGCTCCCCCTGGGCTCCGCTGACGAGTGACGGGCGCTTCAGCCCCTCGGCTCGAAAGATACATACCAACCGGTTTAATTTCTAGCGGTACCCGAGCCTCCGCCTAGGAGATAAGCGGACTGGCTTACTCCATTTAACGGTTCCCCCTGCTCAGGGGCTTCTGGAGGCAATCCGCTCGCTCGAGTGATGGTCTCAGGATCCTCCATTCCTCGCGTGTGTCGAGAGTGGCGCGAGTGGTTCTCTAGTGCGGGTGTCGAGGGTGGCCGTGGGCTGGCCCGCCGTATGGCCCGTTCGGAAGAGGGCGGCGTCGGCATCAAAAACCGCGTAAGCGGTTTGTTAGAGTGGTATGCACGGAGCAGGGCCGCCTCGCGGGGGATGGTCTGGTGTGACTGTGAGGGAAGTGGCGCCGGGCGCCATGGATCCTCCCTCGGCCGCTCCGTGGCAGCCTCCCCGGGCCCGTCTGCCTTCTGCAGGCGCGGCAACCCCTCGCAGTGACGGAGCAGTTGATGGTCAAACAGGAACGCGCTTTGCGTACGCGCGACACCCTGATCCGGTCCGCCGCAGAGATCTTCGACCGGGAGGGGTTCGCGGTGGCGTCACTCACCGCGATCAGTACGCAGGCCGGGGTGAGCAACGGGGCGCTGCACCACCACTTCATCAGCAAGGCCGCGCTGACCGACGCGGTCGAGGAGGCGGCACTGGCCCGCCTGCTGGCCGTGACGGCGGCCGTGCTCCCGCTCGGGGTGAGCCGTATGCAGCTGCTGGTCGTGGTGACCCACCGGCTGGCGGCCGCGCTGCGCGAGGACGTCGTGCTGCGGGCGGGGTTCGAGCTGAGTGGTGAGCTGTCCCGTCCGCGCCATGCCGACCTGCGCGAATGGTGGCGGCGGTGGGTCGAGGAGACGCTCAAACAGGCCGACGCCGAGGGTGAGTTGCGCCCGGATGTCACGGCCTCGGACGTGGTGAGCGCCGTCGTGGCCGCCACCGTGGGGTTCGAGGTGCTGGGCGTGCGGGAGGCGGAGTGGCTCTCGGCCTCCACCGTCACCCGGTTCTGGCGGCTGCTGCTGCCGACGGTCGTGCCGGCGGCCCTCCTCGCGGACCTCGACTCCGAGGGGACCTGTCCGCTGTAGGTGACCTGAGCCCCGGCCCTTCGTGCGTGTGCACGAAGGGCCGGGGCTTCGTCATGTTCAAGACCTGCCGGTTTGTTTAGCTGCCCCTCGGTTCGTTCTAGAGGGGAGGTGGAGCGGGCTACGAGGTGGCACTGCTGCGGCCTGGTCTATGTTTGTGCAGGTCAGAGCCTTGATTGAGGGTTCGTTAGATGAGCTAAGAAATAAAAACAGCGCGGTCGGTTTCGTATTGACAAACCGCCAGCCCTGTTTTTTACTGAGTCAGGCTTATCCACGGACAGGGGAGTACGGCGTGGACATCGAAGTACTGGGCACACTGGCGGTTCGGGAACAGGGAGTTTCCGTGACGCCGACCGCCCCCAAGCCGCGACAGGTGCTGGCACTGCTGGCCCTGCACGCAGACCAGGTCGTCCCGGTGTCGGCCCTGATCGAGGAGCTGTGGGCGGGGACACCGCCGCGCAGCGCCCGCACCACCTTGCAGACCTACGTACTGCAGCTGCGGACCCTCATCGCGACGGCCCTGGAGCAGGGCGACGGGGGTGAGGAGGGGCGGCGTACGGCCAAGGACGTGCTCGTCACGCTGCCCGGCGGTTATCTGCTCAACAGCGGCGGCGGGACCAGCGACGTCCGGGAGTTCGACCGGCTCGCCGGCATGGGTTACCGGGCCATGGACGCGGGCGACTTCCCGGGCGCGGCCCGGCTGCTGCGCGAGGCGCTGGCCCTGTGGTCGGGGCCGGCCTTCGCCGACGTGCACGGCGGCATCCAGCTCGACATGGAGACCCGCAGGCTGGAGGAGACCCGGCTGTGCGCCCTCGACCAGCGGATCGAGGCCGATCTGCGGATCGGGCGGCACCGGGAGCTGCTCGCCGAGCTGACCGTGCTGGCCAGCCGGTACCGCACGCACGAGAACCTGCACGGCCAGTTCATGCTGGCCCTGCACCGCTCCGGCCGCCGGGGCGAGGCGCTCGACGTCTACCAGCGGCTGCGCGGGGTGCTCGTGCGCGAGCTCGGCCTCGAGCCGTCGGCCTCGCTGCGCAGGCTGCAGCGCTCCATCCTGATGGCGGGCCCCGAAAGCCCGGCGGGGGTGGCGGAGAGCGGCAACGAGCGACTGGTACGCGTGGGCTGAGATGCCCGCACACGACATCCGGTACGCCGCGGACGGCCCGGAGGTGCGGCCGCGCGACCGGACATCCACAGGTCGGGGCCGAGGAGGAACCGCGGTGCAGGAGAGGTCGGAGCGGACCCGCAGGAAGCTCGTGCACGCGGGGGCCGAGATGTTCCAGCGCAACGGATACGCGAACGCGACGCTCGGAGGGATCGCGGCGTTCGCCGGAGTGACGAAGGGAGCGCTGTACTTCCACTTCGCCTCCAAGGAAGAACTCGCGGAGGCGGTCCAGCTGCGCGGCCGCGCGCTGCTGGACGAGTCGGTGCGCGAACGGCTCGACGCCGGGCTCTCTCCGCTCCAGACGCTGGTCGACACCACGCACTGGATGGCCCGGACCCTGCGGGAGGAGCCGGCGATCCCGGCGAGCTTCCGCCTCACCAAGGAGTGCGCGGGCCTGCCCCAGGCGGTCGCCGACTTCCACCAGATCTGGCTCGCGGCGGTCTGCGGACTGCTGCGGCAGGCCCGCGACGCGGGCGAACTGCGCGCCGAGGGCCGCTGGGAGAGCGTCGAATCGCTGGTGGCCGCGGCGGCCTGTGGGATCGAGGCGATGGCCGGGACCGCGATGCCCTACGCCGAACTCCAGCGCCGGGTCCGCGGACTGTGGTCGCTGCTGCTGCCGATCCTGGTGCCCGAGGGCGCGGTGCAGGAATTCCGCTCCGACGTGCCGGCACCCGATCTCCCGGCCTGCCCCGCGGGCGGCGCGCCGGACCACCGATACCGGACCGTGTGCCACTGAAGGCTTGGAGGAGCAATCGATGACGAACGACCATCCTGCTGACGTGCTGAACGACATCGTCGGAGTGCTCGGCGACGTCCTGCGGATCAAAGCGGAGAAGATCGACCCCGAGCAGACCTTCCGGACGCTGGGGCTCGACTCCCTGCTGGTGGTGGAGTTCGTGGCCGTCGTCAACAGCCGGTACGGGCTGCGGGTGCGGGCGACCGACCTGTACGACTACCCGACGCCGGCGTCCTTCGCACGGGAGGTCAAGCGGGCGATGAGCAGCGGGGAGGCCCGGCCGGCCGCCGGCGCGTTCACCGCCCCGGGCGCGTTCACCGCTCCCGTCACGGATTTCGCCCCCGCTACGGATTTCGCCCCCGTCACGGACTTCGCCCCCGCTACGGATCTCGGCTCCGGTGCTCCGGCTTCCGTGCCCGCACCGGCATCGGCTTCCGTGCCCGCACCGGCATCGGCTTCCGTCGCGGAGGCCGTCCCCGCGGCGGCGCCCGCCGCGCAGCGGATCGCCGAGGTGCTGCGGGAGCAGCTCGCGGCGATCCTGTGCTGCGACGCCTGGGACATCGACGCCACCGCCCCGTTCAACGCGCTGGGCGTCGACTCCATCGTGGGGGCGGAGTTCATCGCCTCCGTCAACCGCACCTTCGGCATGAAGGAGCGGTCCGTCCTGCTCTACGAACACCCCAACATCGCCGCCATGGCCGCCTACATCGCCGTGCGCACCGGAGCCTCCGGGCACGAGGCCGCCCCCGTCCGGGCGCCCGAGCTCGCCTCCCGTCCGGCGGCCCGGGGTGACCTCGACGTCCTGCTGGACGCGGTCCGCGAGGACCGGCTCAGCGTGGACGAGGCACTCGTGCTGCTCGCCCGTCGCGGCTGAAGCCGTCTTTCTCCAGAAGGAGCGCGTCCAGATGGACGAGAAGGAAGTCCTGACCCGGTTCAAGAACGGTCATCTGGACCGGGCCCAGGCGGCCGCGCTGCTGACCGGCGCCGGCGTCGGCATCGCCGCCCGCGGCGGTACGGGAGCCGGTACGGGAGGTGGTACGGGTCCCGGCGCCGGCCTCGGTGCGGTAGGCGCGGTTCCGGTTCCCGTGGCCTTCCCGCGGCCGGACGCCGTACGGGAGCGGGCCGCGGACGGGCCGTCCCCCGCCGAGCGGATCGCCGTGGTCGGGATGGCCGGGCGCTACCCGGGCGCAGGCGACCTCGGCTCCTTCTGGCGGCAGGCGCGCGAGGGGCACGGCAGCGCCGGAGCGCCGCCGGCCGGGCGGCCCGGTGACGAGCGGGGCCACTACCTGGAGCGCGTCCAGGACTTCGACGCGGAGTTCTTCGGCATCGACGCGGCCGAGGCCGCCCTGATGGACCCTCAGGAACGGCTGTTTCTGGAGACGGCCTGGGAGGCCCTCGAGGACGCCGGATGCACCGGCGGCCGCCTGGACGCCCTCACCTCCGCGGACGGAACCCCGCGCAGCGTCGGGGTGTTCACCTGCGCGGGGACGGCCGACTACGCGGTGCTCGCGGCCCGGGCCTGGACGCGCGAGCGGCCCGTACGGCTGCCCCGCGGCGGCCACTGGAGCCTGCCCAACCGGTTCTCGGCGCTGGCCGGCCTCACCGGCCCCAGCCAGTCGGTCGACACGGCGGAGTCCTCCGTGCTCGTCGCCCTACACCTGGCGGCGGCCGCCCTGCGCGCCGGGGAGTGCGCCGCGGCCCTCGTGGGCGGCGTCCAGCTGCTGCTGCACCCCGCCAGCCGCCGCCCCGGCGCGGGGGAGGGGGTCGGCGCGCTGCTGCTCAAGCCGCTGTCGCGGGCCCTGGCCGACGGGGACACCGTGCACTGCGTGATCCGCGGCAGCGCCGTCGGCCACAGTGCAGCGGGCGGGCCGGGCGCCGGACCCGGCCGCGGGTCCCAGGTCGCCGCCGACCACGCCCACGGTGATGCCGCCGGTGACGCCGCTCCCGGGCGGCGGGTGCTGGGCGCGGCGCTGCGGGCGGCCGGGGTGGACGCCGCCAGCGTCGCCGTCCACGAGGACGCCGACTCCGTGCGGGCGTTCGTGGGCGAGGCCGGGGCCGTGACCGCGGCGGCCGCGCTGACCCGGGCCGTGCTCCAGCTGAGCCACCGGGTGCTGGTGCCCGGGCCGGGCCGGGCCGAGGCGCAGGCCTGGCCCGGCGGGGAGCCGGAGCCCCGCCGGGCGTCCGTCGGGGCGCACGGAGCCGGCGGCGCGGCCGCGCACGTGATCCTGGAGGAGTACCTCCCCGCCGCCGGGTCCGGCGAGGCCGCCGGGCCCGCGGGGGCCGCCGAGCTGTTCGTGCTGTCCGCGCCCACGCCCGCCCATCTCGCCGCCACCGCCCGCCGGTTCGCCGAGCTGCTGGGCGGGGCGGGGCCGGTGCCGGAGCTGGCCGTGCTCGCCCGCGCCCTGCGCACCGGCCGCGCCGCCATGGACTGCCGCTTCGCGGCGGTCGTCGGCGACACCGGCGAGCTCGTGGCGGCCCTGGAGCGGTTCGTCGCGGACGGCGGTCCGTACGCCGACCTGCGCGGCGGCGGCAGCGACCCGCTGGACATGGGCGCCGTGCCCGAGACCGCCGACTACCTGGCCGCGCTGTGGCGGGCCGGGCACCTGCAGCAGGTCAGGAGCCTGTGGCTGTCCGGCCTGGACGTCGACTGGGCCGCGCTGGAACAGGCCCACGGGGCTGGCGCCGTGGCCGTACCGCTGCCCGCGTCCGCGTTCCTGCGCACCCCGCTGTGGCTGGGCGGCGAGGAGGAGCGGGCATGACCATGCAGTCCTCCGGCCCTGCCGGGCTCGCCGGGTCCGCCGGGCTCGCAGGGTCCGCCGGGCTCGCCGGGTCCGCCGGGCTCGCCGGGGCCGCCGGGCTCGCCGGGGCCGCCGCCCCTGACGGGGGCAGACTCGGCCCGGTCAACCTGTGGTTCTGTCCCAACGAGGACCTCGCCCCCGGGATCGCCGCCACCCTGGCCTCGTACTGGCTCGACGAGCACGAGCAGGAGGTCGCCGGGCGCTTCCTCTTCGAACGCGACCGCCGCCAGTACCTCGTCGCCCACGCCCTCGTACGCCGCGTGCTGGCGCTGGAGACCGGCATCCCCGAGGCCGAGGCGATCATCTGGCGCTCCTCGCGCGGGCGTCCGTTCCTCCAGCTGCCCACCGGAGGGCTGCCGCGCGGCGCCGACACCCTGGACTTCAACCTCTCGCACGCCCACGCCTACAACCTGCTGGGCGTCTCCCGCGAGCACCGCATCGGCGTGGACGTCGAACGGCTGGACCGCGGCGAACGGGGCCTGGACAACATCATCGCCACGTTCGCCCCGCAGGAGCAGGACTGGATCGCCCGCGCCGCCCCGGGGCGGCCGCGCGACCGGCGTGCGCTGCGCCTGTGGACGCTGAAGGAGGCCTACTCCAAGGCCCGGGGGCTGGGACTCGCCCTGCCCTTCGACTCGTTCGTCTTCACCCTGGCCGAGGACCAGGGCGTGCTGTCCTTCCGGCCGCCCGCCGACGACTCGGCCAGGCGCTGGCGGTTCCTCGAGATGGAGCCGGTGCCGGAGGTGCTGGCGGCGGTGGCGGTGGAGGTCGACGCCGCCCGCCCGCCGGCGGTCCACCTGCACCACGGATTCCCGTGGGGCCGCGCCGCTCCGCGCCGCCTCGTGCTGCCGGAACTCGCCGGAGCGTGACACCGGTGCGTGAATTCGGCCGCCGCATTTCCGTGAAATACCCGGTCCGGCGTATATCCGCTGCCGCTGGAATACGGCTGGAGAATATCTCGAGCGGGATCCGGCATTGTGCGGCAGTCGGGGCTGCTTTTCGGTCAGAGCGCGGCCGGAACTTCCCGTATCCCCTCGGACAGGAGGGTGAAACGGCGTACGAGTTCTTCCTGTTCGCGGCCGATGGCGTCGATGCGGGCCCGGAGGCGGGCGATTTCCCCGCCCAGGTCCAGCACGGCCGCGTCCAGGCCGGCGGCGGTGGCCGGCGGGCCCGCGGAGTCCAGCCCCGGCTCGCGCAGCAGGATGGACTCCATCCGGTCCCGCAGGGCCGGCCCGGGCCCGACGCCGATCTCGCACAGCAGCCGCTGGCGGGCCCGCTCGTACACGCCGAGGGCCTCGGAGCGGCGGCCGCACCGGTACAGGGCGAGCATCAGCAGGTCGTAGAACCGCTCCCGGGTGGGGTGGGCCGCGGTGAGCCGCTCCAGCTCCCCGGTGACCTCGTCGTGCCGCGCGCCGCGCAGCTTCGCCTCGTAGTACGTCTCCAGGGCGGTCAGCCGGCTCTCCTCCAGCCGCTCGGCCTCCCGCGCGCAGATCGGACCCCGTCCGCTGCCCTCCAGTGCGGGGCCGCGCCACAGCTCCAGGGCCCGGTGCAGCAGGTCGGCGGCGTGCAGGGGGTCGGCGACGACCGCCGCCCGGCCCTGCGCGGAGAGCCGGTGGAAGCGCTGGGCGTCCGTACGGGCGGTGCCGAGCCGCAGCAGGTAGCCGAGGGGGTGCGTGGTGATGCGGGCCTGGCCGGGCTCGTCCTCACCGGCCGGCGCCAGCAGCCGGCGCAGCCGGGCCACGTGGGCCTGGAGCGCGTTGGCCGCGCCCGCGGGCGGGCGGTCGCCCCACAGTTCGTCGATGAGCCGGTCGGCGGAGAGCACCTCCCCGGCCCGTACGACCAGGGCCGCGAGGAGGGCGCGCTGTTTGGCGCCGGACGGCGCGATGCGGGTGCCCGACCGGTGGTCGTGCACCTCCACGGCGCCCAGGACGCGGAAGTCCAGGCCGTCGCTCCGACGTACGTCCCATTCCATCGGTCACTCCTCCCAGCGCTCCGGTCGGAATCGCGGAAAGACCTGTACGGCCGGGCGTTGAATTACGTTCCGGCAGTCATCCCGCATGGGAATCTAACAGTTTGACCGAAGCGGGCAAACGCCGAAGTTGGAGGTGTGGTCGACAGACGCTCAAGAAATTGAGGGGTGTTGCCCTGGATCCCGCTACTGTGCCTCAGTCGAAGGCTTGAAATCGATGGGAACTCGACGACGTGCGGAGGAAACCGTGAAGATTCAGGTTCTGGGTCCGTTGAGTGCCGAAGTCAACGGGGGCTCGATTGTTCCGACGGCCGGCAAGCCGCGCCAGATTCTGGCGCTGCTCGCGCTCTACCCGGGGCGGGTGATGCCCGTACCGACTCTGATGGAGGAGGTATGGGGCACCGACCTGCCCCAGAGCGCGCTCACCACCTTGCAGACCTACATATTGCAGCTGCGCAGGAGGCTCGGCACCGCCATGGGGCCGGGTGACCCGAACGGGGCCAAGGAGGTCCTGGCCACGCGCCACGGCGGCTACCTGCTCCAGATCGCCCCGGAGAGCGTGGACGTCCACGAGTACGAACGGCTCGTGGCCGACGGGCAGAGCGCCTTCGAGGAGGGCGACGACGAGCGCACCGCCACCAAGCTGCGGCAGGCGCTCGCCCTGTGGCAGGGGCCGGCGCTGGTCGACGTACGCGTCGGGCCGATCCTCGAGATCGAGGTCATGCGCCTGGAGGAGAGCCGCCTGGTGACCGTCGAGCGGCGCATCGACGTGGACCTGCGGCTGGGCCGGCACACCGAGCTGATCGCCGAGCTCTCCGAGCTGATCGCCCGGCACCCGCAGCACGAGGGCCTGCACTCGCAGGCCATGGTGGCGCTCTACCGCTCCGGCCGTCAGGCCACGGCGCTGGACGTCTACCGCAAGCTGCGGATGCGCCTCATCGAGGACCTCGGGGTGGAACCCTCACCGCAGCTCCAGCGCCTGCACCAGGCGATGCTGACGGTGGATCCGGCGCTCGACGTGCCGGCCGGACCGCGCCGCGGGTCCACGTTCGACCTGTACGCGGCCTGAGGTGCGGTACGGGAACGCCGGGACCGCGGGCGGTGGCCTCCGGCCGCGGTCCGCGGCGGCGTGACCCGGATCCGGGTCACGCTCGACCCGGCCTCGAGCGGGGCTGGTCAGGGTGGGGTGGTTACGGTGGGCGAGGAAGGACGGGGCATGGCACGGGAACAGGACGTGCGGCTGGTGTGCTTCGCGCACGCGGGAGCCGGGACCTCGGCCTTCCACCGCTGGAGCGAGCAGCTCGGCCCCGGCGTCACCCCGCGGCCCCATCTGCTGCCCGGCCGTGACGGGCGGCGCCGCGAGCCGCGCGTGACCACCCGCGAGGACCTCCTGGACGATCTGCGCGACCTGTTCAAGGAGCAGCCGCCCGGACCGTACGTCCTGTACGGGCACAGCCTCGGCGGGCTGATCGCCTACACGCTCACCCGGGCGCTGCACGACGCGGGACTGCCGCTGCCCGAGCTGCTGGTGATAGGCGCCGTACCGCCGCCCGACGTGTTCGGAGGGGCGGCCTTCGCCGCCGACGCCCCCGACGACGAACTGATGCGCATCCTCGAGGGATTCGACGGAGTGCCGCCCGGGGTCGCCCCCGGCGTGTGGCACCGCTTCGTCTTCCCCGTGCTCCGCGACGACCTGCGGCTGGCGGCCGCGCTGCGCACCGCCGCCCTGGACCCGGCCACCGGCGGCCCGGTGCCCGTCCCGCTGCTGGCCGTTGCCGGCGAGGACGACCCGGTGGGGCCTCCCGAGGTGCTCCGGGGCTGGAGCGACTGGACGACGGAGGGCTTCGAGTCCCGCACCGTGCCCGGCGGACACTTCTTCGTACGCGACGGCGAACTGCCGGGACTGCTCGGGCAGGCGTGCCGGACGGTGGGGCGGTCCGGGCGTTGAGGCGCGTGGTCATCACCGGTATCGGGGTGGTCGCTCCGGGCGGTGGCGGCACCAAGGGCTTCTGGTCGATGCTGACCGCGGGGCGCTCCGCCACCCGCGCCGTCACCTCCTTCGACGCGAGGCCGCTGCGCTCGCGGGTCGCCGCCGAGATCGACTTCGACGCCCGGGAGCACGGGCTGGGCGCGGGGCAGGCCGTGGACCTCGCCCGGGTGACGCAGTTCGCGCTGGCCGGGGCCCGTGAGGCGCTCGCCGACAGCGGGGCGGATCCGGGCCTCGACCCGCTGCGCACCGGGGTCGCGCTGGGCAGCGCGCTGGGCTGCGCCACCGAGCTGAGCCTGGAGTACGCCGTCGCCAGCAACGTCGGCGCGCGCTGGCTGGTGGACCCGGCCCGGGCCGTGCCCCACCTGTACGACTACTTCGTACCCGGTTCGCTGGCCGCTGAAGTGGCCCGGGACGCGGGGGCGCAGGGGCCCGTCTCCTTCGTCGCCGGCGGCTGCACGGCCGGCCTGGACGCGCTCGGCCACGGGGCCGAGCTGATCCGCGAGGGCAGTGCGGACGTCGTGCTCGCCGGGGCCTCCGAGGCCCCGATCTCCCCGGCCGTCATGGCCTGCTGCGACACCGTGCGCATCACCTCGCGCCGCAACGCCGACCCGTCGAGCGCGGCGCGGCCCTTCGACCGGACCCGGGACGGGTTCGTGCTCGGCGAGGGCGCGGCCGTCCTGGTCCTGGAGGAGCGGGAGCGGGCCCGCGGGCGCGGCGCGCGGGTGTACGCGGAGCTCTCCGGCTACGCGAGCCGGGCCTCCGCCCAGCACATGACGGGGCTCAGCCCGGACGGCGCGGAGCTGGCCGCGGCCATCGGCGCGGCGCTCGACGAGGCCCGCCTGGACCCGTCCGCCGTCGAGTACGTCAGTGCGCACGGCTCGGGCACCCGGCAGAGCGACCGGCACGAGACCGCGGCCGTCAAGCGCGCGCTGGGCCGGCACGCCCGCCACGTACCGGTCAGCGCGATCGCCTCGATGACCGGCTACCCGCTCGGTGCGATGGGCGCCTTCCAGGCCGCCGCCGGCGCCCTGGCGATCGAGTACGGAACGGTGCCGCCCACCGCGCACCTGCGGGTCCCCGACCCGGAGTGCGATCTCGACTACGTGCCCGGGACCGCCCGGCACCAGCACACGAGCGCGGTGCTGGCCCTCGGCAGCGGATTCGGCGGCTTCCAGAGCGCGCTCGTGCTGACCCGGCCGGAGACCGCCTGACCTGACCGGCCGGACCGACCCACGACAGAGGGACACCCCATGGACCACCCCGATCCGTGCCCCGCCACCGCAGCCGACGAGACCGGGACCGACGTGTGCGTCGTCGGCGCCGGGCCCGCAGGGCTGGCACTGGCCCTCATGCTGCTGCGCTCCGGCGTCCGCGTGACGCTGATCGAGCGTTCCACCGCCCTGCGCCGGGAGTTCCACGGCGAGATCCTCCAGCCGGGCGGCCAGCGGATCCTCGACGAGCTCGGTGTCCTGGGCCCCGCGCGGGCCCGCGGCTCGCTCGCCCTGTCCGGCTTCCAGGTGCTGGACCGCGAGCGGGTGCTGCTCGACATCGACTACGGCCGGCTGCCCGCCCCGTACGACCACTTGCTGGCCCTGCCGCAGCCCCATCTGCTGGCCGAACTCCTCGACGCCTGCCGGGAGCTGCCCGGCTTCACCCACCTGGAGGGCCACCGGGTGTCGGCGCTGCTGGAGCGGCGGCCCGGCAGCCCGTGCACCGGGGTCGTCGCCCGGGGGCCCGACCGCGAGCCCGTCACCGTCCGCGCCTTGGCCGTGGTCGGCGCGGACGGCCGGTTCTCCAAGACCCGGGCGCTGGCCGGGATCGGGGCGGGCCGCTCGGACTCCTTCGCCCACGACGTGGTGTGGTTCTCGCTGCACGCGCCGGGCCGGGCCACCGGGAAGGTCCGGGTGCACCGGGCCGGCGGCAGCGCGGTCCTGGTGCAGGACAGCCACCCGGACCGGCTGCGGATCGGCTGGACCCTGCCGCACGGCGGATGGAGCCGGCCGGGCCGCGGGATCGAGCAGATCCGCGACGAACTGGCCCGGGTGCTCCCGCAGTTCGCGGACCTGCTGCACGAGCAGCTGACCTCGCTCAGCCAGCTCACCCTGCTCGACGTGTTCGCCTCGCACGCCGAGGAGTGGACCCGCGACGGCCTCGTCCTGATCGGGGACGGCGCGCACACGCACGGCCCGATCGGCGCCCAGGGCATCAACCTCGGGCTCCAGGACGCCGCCGCCCTGCACCCCGTGCTCGTGGCGGAGCTGGGCCGGGGGGCGGTCACGGCCGCGGGCCTGGAACCGTACGTCCGGCGCCGGGCGGCGGCGGCCGCCGCGGTGCACCGGATGCAGCGGATGCAGGCGCGCGCGATGTTCGGGGCGGACGGGGCGTTCGCCCGGTTCGCGCTGGCCCGTGCCGCCGGGCTGGTGACGCGCACCCCCATCGGGGGGAAGATCACGCGCAAGGTGGCGTACGGGACCGATCCGGTGGCGGTACGGACCGATCTGTTCACCGCGGCGGCGGCGCACCGGCCGGGCTGACCGCCGGCGCCGGGTCGGCCGGGTCGGCCGGGCTGACCGGGTCGGCCGGGCTGGCCGGGCTGACCGCGCCGACCGGGCTGACCGCGTCGGCCGGGCTGACCGCGTCGGCCGGGCTGACCGCGTCGGCCGGGCTGGCCGGGTCGGCCGGGCTGACCGCGTCGGCCGGGCTGACCGCGTCGGCCGGGCTGACCGGGTCGACCGGGCTGACCGGGCTGGCCGGGTCGGCCGGGCGGATGACCGTGGGCCGGCCGCGGGCCCGTCAGCGGAAGCGGGCCTTCGGGTGGTCGGCGAGATCGCCGAGGAGCCCGAAGTAGTCGGCGCGCAGCTGGCGGATGCGGGCCTCGGAGAACACGGACGAGTCGTACGTGAACACGCAGTGCGCGGCGCGTTCGTCGTGCCGCAGCAGCAGGGTCAGGGGCCGGGCCGCCGGGGCGGGAGCGGAGGTGAACGGCTCCGCGCGCAGCCGGCCGCCCCAGGAGGCGGCGCTCCAGCGGGGCCCGTCGGCGGCCGGTCCCGCGCCGAACTGCACCTCGCCCAGCTGCTGCGCGAGCCGCGGCCGGCGCAGCTGCGCGGCGACCGGCTCCAGCGGCACCTCGTGGTGCGCGAAGTCCCAGGCGCTGGTGTGCCGGACCCGGTCGACGACCTCGCCGAAGGAGGGCGCGCCCGTCAGGTCGGACCGCAGCACCACCGCACGGGACAGCGGGCCCAGCATCCGCTGCCCGCCGCCCCGGCCGCGGTCGGGGACGGGCCCGCGGACGCTGATGTCGCGCTGGCCCGACCAGCAGGCCAGCAGCAGCTGGAAGGCGGCCAGCCCCACCACCTGCACGCCCGCCCGGTGCCGGCGGGCGGCCTCCGCGATCTTCGCGGACAGTTCCTGCGGCAGCGGGAAGGACAGCGCCCGGCCGGCGCCCGGGGTGTGTCCGGGGGAGCCCGGTGCGCTCAGGTCCCAGGGCAGGACGGCCGGTTCCGCGCCGTTGAGCCGGCGCAGCCAGTACTCGGTGCTCTCGTCGAGGTGTCCCCGTACGGCGCGCTGCTGCTGCCAGGCGGCGAGGTCGGCGTACTGGAGGGCGGGGCGGTCCGCCGGGGCGCCGCGGTAGGCGGCGGCGAGTTCCGAGACGAGCAGGCCGAGGGTGGTGCTGTCGGCGATCAGCTCGTGGAGGACGAGGACGGCGAGGTGGTCGCCCGGTGCCAGGCGCAGCAGCCGCAGCCGGGCCAGCGGTTCGCGTGCCGGGTCGAACGCCCGCTCCCGCTCCGCCGCGACGGCCGCGGGCACCTGCGAGGGCCGGACCTCGGCGGGCGCGACGGGTCCGGGCGGCTCGGCCCGCACGGGGACGACCTGGGTGAGGCGGCCCTCGTGCACGCGGTAGTGGCTGCGCAGGAT
The DNA here is from genome assembly GCF_042719495.1 of Streptomyces sp. NPDC058525. Classification (NCBI taxonomy): domain Bacteria; kingdom Bacillati; phylum Actinomycetota; class Actinomycetes; order Kitasatosporales; family Streptomycetaceae; genus Streptomyces; species Streptomyces sp. NPDC058525. Next base: position 12,647 of record NZ_JBHXNP010000093.1, on the reverse strand, counting down.
CTCGTGCCGGCCGGTGACGGCCCGCCAGGCGGCGGCCAGGGCCGGTGCGTCCAGGGGTCCCGTCAGCCGGAGCGTCCCGGTCACCACCGGCGGGCGGGCCCGGTGCGCGAGTCCGGCCCACAGCGCCTCCTGGTCCGGTGAGGCCGCGAACCGCCAGGGGCCGGGACCGGCCGGCCGGGGCAGCCGCGGGACGAGGTCCGGCTCGGGTTCGGGTTCGGGTGCGGGCTCCCGTTTCCGCTTCGGTTCCGGCTCGGGCCCGGGTCCGGGTCTGTGCTCGGGATCGGCGTCCGCCGCCAGCGGGGCCGGAGTGCCGGATTCGTCCATCAGTACCGTCGTCACCATCGGTGCAACGCCTCCTCGGCGATCAGCGCCGCGGGGCTCGCCGCCTTCCGGCCCGGCGGGCCGGGCGCGGCACCCCCGGCTTGGGTTCCGGGCAGTGCGTAGTGCGAGGTCGCGCGGGCGGCGGGGCGGCCGCGGGCAGCGGCCCGACTCCTCGGGCGCCCGTCCGTCTCACGCGTGGCGGCCGCCGTCTCCGGCCGCCGCCCGACAACCATCCAGACCCGTGCTGTGGCGCGGCTTGAGCACGCTTCGAAGCTCCTTCGAGCACCGAGGCCGACGGTGGTACCCGACGCTCCGCCCGAGCCGTCCGCCGAGAACCGTCCCGACCGACCCGACCGCCAGCCGTCCGACCAGTGAGGAAGACCGTGCCGCGATTCACGCATCCCGAACTCCCGCTGGACGCCCTGCTGCGCCGGGCCGCCGTACGCGACCCCGGCGGCTGCGCCATCGTCGCGGGCGGGGACGAGGTCACCTTCGCCGAGCTCGACGACCGGGCCGACCGGTACGCCGCCTACCTGGAGCAGCGGCTCGGCCGCCGCGGCGCCCGGGTCGGCGTCGCCAACGTGCTCGACGCGGACTTCGCCGCCGCCTACTACGGCACCGTCCGCAGCGGCAACACCGTCGTCCTGGTCAACCCGCTGATCAAGGAGGCCGGGCTGGTGCACGTGTGCGCCGCGGCCGAGGTGGAGGTGGCGCTGGTCCCGACGGCGACGGCCGAACTGCTCGTCAAGGCGCGCGAACGGCTGCCCGCCCTCGCCGAGATCCTGGTGATCGACGCGCCCGACGGGGTGGTGCCCGCGGACACCGTGCCGGTGGCCGTCGCCCTGGGCCGGGTCCCCGAGGGCCGTCCCGCCGCCGCGTCCGCCGCCGGCAGCGCCGATCTGGCCGCCGACGCCTGCATCCAGTTCACGACGGGCACCACGGGACTGCCCCGCGGGGTCCGCCTCAGCCACCGCAACCTGATGGCCAACGCCGCCCAGATCGCGCAGGTGCACGGCCTCGGCAGCGACAGCGTGACCCTCAACCACCTGCCGCTCTACCACGTCATGCACCTCAACTCGGCGGTGTACGCCGGCGCCCGCCAGGTGCTGTGCGCCGCACCGGCCCCGCTGGCCGCGCTCGAGCTCGCCGCCCGCAGCGGCGCCACGCACTTCTACGGACTGCCCGCCCGCCTGCACCAGCTCGCCGCCGCCGTCCGCACCGGCGGCGAGGACGGCGCGGACGCGCCCGCCCCGCCCGCCGGGCTGCGCCTGCGGGCCGTGCTGTCCGGCGGCACGGCACTGTCCCCCGCCGCCACCCGGCAGCTCCAGGACTGGCTCGGCGTCCCCGTCGTCCAGGGCTACGGCATGGCCGAACTCTCCCCGCTCGCCCACAGCCAGGACCCCGAGAACCCGCTGACCGGCTCGGTCGGCGCGCCCGTACCGGGCACCGAGTGCCGGATCGTCGACCTCGCCTCCCGGGCGCCGGTCGACGTGTACAGCACCGGCGAGGTCCAGGTCCGCGGCCCGCAGGTGATGACCGGCTACCTCGGTGACGACAGCGGGGCGCACCTGGACGCCGAGGGCTGGTTCTCCACCGGCGACGTCGGCTACGTCACCCCGGACGGCGTGCTGTTCCTCGTGGACCGGCTCGGCGACGTCTTCAAGTACGACAACGAACTCGTCTCGCCGACCGCCGTCGAGCGCATCATCGCCGAAGACCCGCGCGTCGCCGACTGCGTGGTCGTCGGCTGGCCCGACCCCGTACACGGGGCCCTGGTGTGGGCGGGCATCGTGCTGCGCGAGCCGACCGCCCCGGGACTGCTGGACGTCGTCGACTCGATCGTGGTCCGGGCCAACGAACAGCTCGCGCCCTTCGAGCAGATCCGCCGCGTCGAGGTCGTCGACTCCGTTCCGCGCACGCCCATCGGCAAGCCCGAGCGCCGCGGCCTGCGCCGCACCCTCCACGAACGGGCGGCAGCCGAGGCCGCCGCCTGATCCGCCGTACCGTCCACCGTCTTCACCACCACCCGCCGCTACCCGAGGAGAGACCATGACCACCTTCATCAACAAGCTGACCGTGCAGGGCGACGTCAACGAGTTCCTGGCCGCCAAGGAGCCGATCACGGCCTTCATGAGCTCGCAGCCGGGCCACATCGGCAACCGCACCCTGCGCAACCTGAACGAGCCCGGCGTCTTCGTCGAGGTCGCCCACTGGGACGACCAGGCCGCCCACCAGGCCGCCGTGGGCAGCGCGGAGTTCCGCTCCCTCGTCGCCCCGCTGGCCGCGCTGGCCACGCCCGAGCCGGGCCTCTACGAGGTGGTCGAGGCGGGCGCCCGCCTGCAGGAGGACGGCACCTACGCCTGATCCGGAATCCCGGATCCCGGATCCCGCATCCCGGGCCGTCCCCCCTTTTCCATCCCCACCGCTGCCACCCCGATTTGAGGAGAGACCCACCATGGTGACTTTGATCAAGAAGATGACCGTTGTCGGCGACATCAACGAGTTCCTGGCCGCCAAGGACCCGGTGACGGCCCACCTCGCCGCGACCGAGGGCCACGTCGGCAACCGCACGCTGCGCAACCTCGGCCAGCCCGGCCTCTTCATCGAGATCGCCCACTGGAACGACCTCGACCAGTACGAGGCCGCCGTGGGCAGCGCGGAGTTCCAGGCCCTCGCCGCCAAGCTCTCCCCGCTCGTCACCACCGAGGCCGGCCTCTACGAGGTGGTCCCGGTCGGCGCCCGCCTCGACGCGGCCGGCACCTATGCCTGATCAGGCCCGGGACGTGACCGGCACCCGGACGGGGAGCGGGGCCGCCGAGGTCCTGGTCGTCGGCGCCGGGCCGGTCGGTCTGACGGCCGCCCACGAACTGGCCCGCAGGGGCCTGCGGGTACGGCTCGTCGACGGAGCCGACGGGCCCGCCCGCACCAGCCGCGCGGTGGCCGTGCACCCGCGCACCCTGGAGACCTTCGACCAGATGGGCGTCGTGGCGCCGGTCATCGAGGCCGGGCGCCACAACCGCGCCTTCACGATGTTCGCGCGCGGGCGCCGGCTGGTGCGGCTCGACGCCGACTACGCCTCCATGCCCACCCGTTACCCGTACACGGTCATCATCGAGCAGACCCGCACCGAGGCGGTGCTGCGCGAGGCCGTGGCCCGGCTCGGCGTCAGCGTCGAATGGGGCGTGCGCCTGACCGGCCTCACCCAGGACCCCTCCGGGGTGCGGGCCCGCCTGGAACGGGCGGACGGCACGCGGGAGGAGTACGAGGTCCCCTGGCTGGTCGGCTGCGACGGCGGCCACAGCACGGTCCGCAAGCAGCTGGGGCTGCCGCTGCTCGGCGAGTCCAGCGAGACCTGGGAGCTGGCCGACGCGCCGGTGGTCACCGGCCTCGCACAGGACAGCATCTACTGGGTGCACACCGGCCGGCAGGCGATGATGATGGTGCCGTACAGCCGCGAGGGCCACTGGCGGCTGCTGGACACGGCGCCCGCCGGTGACGCGGCGGGCAGCGTTGCGAGCCGCTTCGGGACCAAGCTCAGCGCGGGCCTCGGCCAGAGCGTGAGCGTGGGGGAGCCGCAGTGGACCTCCGTCTTCACCTTCCAGCAGCGCATGGTGCCCCGGATGCACGAGGGCCGCTGCTTCGTCGCCGGCGACGCCGCCCACGTGCACAGCCCCGCCTCCGGGCAGGGCATGAACACCGGCGTGCAGGAGGCGTACAACCTGGCGTGGAAGCTCGCGCAGGTCGAGCAGGGCTGGGCCGGGCGCGAACTGCTCGACACCTACGGCGAGGAGCGCGTGCCGGTGGGCAAGGCGCTGCTCGGCAGCACCCGCACGGCCACCTTCCTGGTCCAGTTCAAGAACGTCATGGCCGGGGTGATGCTGCCGGTCGTCATGGGCGTGGTGCGCAACGTCCCGCCGCTGCGCCGGGCCATCCAGCGCAAGGTGCTCGGCGGCATGTCCGGGCTGCGCCTGGCCTACCCCGAGTCCTCGCTGACCCTCCCGGACCCCGGCACCGCGACCCCGGCCGGCAGCCGCGCGTCGGCCGCCGCCGCCCGCTTCCCCGGCGACCCGGGTGCGGACGCGCTCCAGGCGGAACTGCGCGACACCCGCTGGTCCCTGCTGTACGCCGCGGGCGGCCCGGCCGCCGCCGGAGCCGCCGCTGCCGAGGCCGCGGCCGCGTACGGGCCGTGGCTGTCGGTGCGGACGGTCGGCGGGGCGCCGGGCGAGGGCCCGGGAGCACTGGCCGACCCGGACGGGCGGCTGCGCCAGGAGCTGGGCCTGGTGCCCGGCGGCTGGGTGCTGATCCGGCCCGACGGGTACTTCGCCGCCAGCGGGGCCTCGCTGACCGGCGGGATCCTGCGTACGGCGCTGGCCCCGCTGGGCGCCGAGGCCCTGCGGGAACGCGAGCCCGCCGACGCCGTCTGAAACCGCCCCCCGGCGGTCAGACGGCGCCGGCGAGCGAGGCGTTCAGCCGCGCCGAGACGGTGCGCAGGATGGCGGTGATGTGGTCGCTGAGGTAGAAGTGCCCGCCGGTGAAGACCTCCGAGTGGAAGTCGCCCGCGGTGTGCTCCTGCCAGGCCAGCGCCTCCTCGACGGTGACCTTGGGGTCGGCGTCGCCGGTGAACGCCGTCACGGGGCAGCGCACCGCGGCGCCGGGCCGGTAGACGTGCGTCTCCACGGCCTTGTAGTCGGCGCGGATCGTCGGCAGCAGCATCGCCCGCATCTCCGGGTCGTCCAGCAGCTCGGAGCCCGCCGCCTGGTGGGACTTGATCTCCGCGACCAGTTCGGCGTCGCTGGCACCGTGCCAGCGCTCGGGACGGGGGGCGGAGGGGGCGCGGCGCCCCGAGACGAACAGCTCGACGGGGCCGTCACCGCGCTCTTCGAGGCGCTGGGTGATCTCGAAGCCGAGGACGGCTCCCATGCTGTGCCCGAAGAGGGCCAGCGGCTTGTCCCGGTAGGCGGTGAGCTCGTCGGCGATCCGGTCGGCGAGGGTGCCGATGTCCTCGACCAGCGGCTCCATGCGCCGGTCCTGGCGGCCGGGGTACTGCACGGCGAGCACCTCGACCGAGGGCGAGAGCGCCTTCGCGACGGGGAAGTAGAAGCTGGCGGAGCCGCCCGCGTGGGGCAGGCAGACCAGGCGCACGGCCGCGTCGGGGGCGGGACTGAAGACGCGGAACCACTCCGGATCGCCGCTGGGCCCGTTCAATTGCTTCTCCGCTCGCCGTTCTCGATCGTTCCCGGTCACTCCTGATGACCTGTTCCAGGGTGCCGGGCGGGGCGGCCGGGCGAAACCCCGGACCCGCCGGGGCGGCCGTCCGCTCGAACGAGTCTCGACCGGATCTCCGCCGTTTCTGCGGCCGTGGCGCGGTCCGGACCCTCGAGGGGGCCTGGAGGTCGAGAGGGATTCAAGCGGGTCTCCGGCGGATCTTGTCAGTGTCGAGAGCCAGGGCGAGAGAGGTTGAGCCGATGACGGGTGAGCGAGTGCACCGCAGGACGTACTCGGTGGAGGTGGACGCGCCGGCAGGCGTGGTCTACGGGTTGATCGCGGACACCACCCAGTGGCCGCTGTTCGTACCGCCGAGCATCCACGTCGAACGGCTCGACTTCGACGGGATCCGGGACCGGTTCCAGATGTGGGTGACCGCCAACGGCACCGTCAAGTCCTGGCTGTCGCGCCGCACTCTGGACGCGCAGGCCCACCGCATCGACTTCCACCAGGAGGTCCCGGCCGGGCCCGCCCTGTCGCTGGGCGGCCGCTGGTCGGTCGAGGCGCTGGGCACCGGACGCTCGCGGCTGACGCTGGACCACGAGTTCACCGTCGCCGACGACCGGCCCGAGGACCTGTCCTGGGTGGAGCGGGCGACGGACGACAACAGCCGGGCCGAGCTGGCACGGCTCAAGGAGACCGCCGAACGCTGGACCGAGCTGGACTCCCTGCTGCTGACGGTCGAGGAGACCGTACGCGTCAAGGGGCCGGCCGAGCTGGTCTACGACTTCCTGTACGGCATCGCGGACTGGCCGGGCCAGGTCCCGCACGTGGCGCGCGCCGACGTCGCCGAGGAGCGGCCCGGTGTGCAGGTGGTCTCGATGGACACCGTGTCCGCGGCGGACCGGACGCCGCAGACCACGCAGGAGGTGCGGATCTGTTTTCCGCACGCCTTCCGGATCGTCCACAAGCAGACGCGGACCCCGCTGCTGCTGGAGGCGCACACCGGGGAGTGGTCGGTGGTCCCGGACGAGACGGGCGTCACCGTCCTGGCCCGGCACAACGTGCTGCTGCGCGCGGAGGCCGCCGAGGCGGTCCTGGGCCGGGGCGCCGGGATCGAGGAGGCGCGTCGGCACGTACGCGAACTGCTCTCCGGGCAGAGCGCCGCCGTCCTGAACCTCGCCAAACGGCACGCGGAATCCACCATCAGGACCCTCTGAACGGGAGTTGATCAACACCGTCATGACCACCTCCCTGCACGCCCCGGACGAGACGTCGGCCACGCCCGCCTCCGCCTCCGCCTCCCACGAGGCGGCGGCGCTGCGCCGGGCGGCCCGGCTGGAGGCCCTCCTCGGCGCACCCGAGGACCCCGCCAACCCGCACGGCATCGCCGCACTGTGCGCCGCCGACTCCCGCGGGGAGCTGCCGGCCGCCACCGAACGGCTGCTGACCGGGACCGGACTCGCGGCCGAGTTCGTCCCGGCCGAGTTCGGCGGCCGCCTCACCCGCGCCGACCTGCTCGCCAAGGTGCTGCGCCCGGTCTTCCGCCGGGACCTGGCCCTCGGCTTCGGCTTCGGCATCACCTCGCTCTTCGCGACCGCGCCGGTCTGGGCCGCCGGCACCGCACGCCAGCGCGAGCGGACGGCCGACCTGCTGCTCGGCGGCGGACGGGCCTCGATCGTCCACCACGAACTCGCCCACGCCAACGCCATCCTGCGCGACGAGCTCGTCGCCACCCCGGATCCGGGCGGCGGCTACACCCTCGACGGGCGCAAGGACGTGATCATGAACGCGTCGCGGGCGGGCGCGTACGTGGTCTACGCCCGCACCGCGCCCGAACGCGGCCCCCGCAGCCACTCCGTCCTGCTCCTGGACCCCGCGGAGCTGCCCGAAGGCAGCGTCCGGCACCTGCCCCGCGTGCCCACCCCCGGCATGCGCGGTGGCATCTTCTCCGGCCTGGAGTTCACCGGGTGCCCGGTCCCCGGGGACGCGCTGGTCGGCAGCCCGGGCGAAGGCGTCTCGCTGGCCCTGCGCACCTTCCAGGTCAACCGCTGCCTCATCCCCGGCGTCGCCATCGCGGCCGCCGACACCGTGCTGCGCTCGGCCGTGCGCGCCGCGTCCACCGGACGCAGCGCACCCGTGGCCAAGCGCTGGCACAAGCCGCTCGCCGGGGTCTTCGCCGACCTGCTGGCCTGCGACAGCATGGCCACCGTCGCGCTGCGCTCGCTCAGCCTGCTGCCCGAGCGCGCCCACATCCTGGCCGCGGCCGTCAAGTACGTGGTGCCGGACCTGCTGCGCGAGAGCCTGGAGGAGCTCGCCACCGTACTGGGCGCGCACGGCTACGAACACGGCAGCCCGCAGTACGGATCGGTCGACAAGCTGGTGCGCGACCTGCCCGTCGCGGGCCTGGGCCACGCCGGCACGGCCGCCTGCCACGCCGTGATCGTCCCCCAGCTGCGCAGCCTCGCCCAGCGCTCCTGGTTCCTCGCCGAGGAGCCGCCGCCCGAGCTGTTCCGCAGCGGGGCGACCCTGCCCGTGCTCGACTACCGGCTGCTGGGCATCGCCAGCGGCGAGGACTTCCTGTCCGCCTCGCTCATCGGGTCGGCCGGCCGGCTGGCCGCGACCCGGGGCGTCGGCGGCCAGATGGCCGTCCTCGGCGACCTCGCCGAGGGCTTCGTCAACGAACTGCGGGCGCTGCGCTCCGAATGCGCGGCGCTGCCCGCCACCCGGGCCGCCCTGACCGATCCGGCCGCGGTGATCCTCAGCGACCGGTACGCGATCGTGCAGGCGGCCGCCGCCGTACTGGGCATCTGGGAGGGGCAGGACGGCGCCGACGCCTTCCTCGCCGACCCCGCGTGGGCGGTCCTCGCGCTGTCCCGGCTCGCCGGGCGGCTGGGCATCGTCGTCCCCGACCTGCCCGAGAGCTGCCTGCACCAGGTGCTGGACGAGCTCATACGCCGCTACCGCGGGGGCCTCAGCTGCGACCTCGACGGCAGCGAGCTGACCCAGTGAGACCAGTGAACGACGACCAGCGGGGGAGCCGGGACATCCAGGGAGGGAACCAGTCCATGCCTCACGAGACCGCATGGGAAGAGCGGACCATCGCGCCGCCGATCCACGTCTCCGGACCCGGCGGGCCCTGGGACCGGGTGCGCGAGAACCTCGAACGCGACGGCAGCGCCGTCGTGTTCGCCACCTGGGGCGAATGGCTGACCGCGGCCCTGTCCGACTCCGAGCTGCGCCCGCTGCTCGGCCGGGACTGGCAGCGCTACCGGCGCACCGAGAACGCGGCGATGCGCTACTGCTTCGTCGCCTCCCGCATGGTCGTGAAGTACACGGCCGCCGCGGCCTTGAGGACGGAACCGGCCGCGCTCGACCTCGCGTACAAAATCGGTGGAAGGCCGTACATCCGCGGATTCGACCAGATAGACATCAGCCTGAGCCACACCGACGACCTGATCGTGGTCGGCGTCAGCCGGACGGGCCGGATCGGTGTCGACACGGAATCCGCCAAGCGCAAGATCTCCTTCGAGCTGTTCCACGACCACATGTGCACCCCCGCGGAACACGCGGAGCTCACCCGCATGTCCCAGGACCGCCAGACCTCCGAGCTGCTGCGGCTGTGGACCCTGAAGGAGGCCTACACCAAGGCACTGGGGCAGGGACTGCGGCTGGGCTTCACCGAGTTCGGCTTCGGTCTGGAGAGCGGCCGGCTGCTCGCGCCCGACGGTTCCCCCGCCTCGCGCGGCGAGTGGGCGTTCGCGACCTTCCCGGTGCTCGCCGACCGCTACCTGGTGAGCGTGGCCTGCCACGACACCGGGCTGGACGCCGCCCGGGACACCGCCGTCCACACCATGCTCGACGAGGGCTTCATGGGCGCGGTCGAGGAAGGCCTGGCCCGCGCGTGAACCGGATGAGCAGGCCGTGTCAGCGGCGCGTCAGCGCCGTGTGGCCGCCGCTCGCATACTCCGGGACCTTTCCATGTCCATGTCCATGCCCGTTGCACACAGCCGACCGAGGAGGGAGCACATGGCCGCGCCCGTGACGGTGATCGTCACTCCCGGACCGCCGCCTTCGCTCGACCTCCACGGCCCGCTCACGCACCGGGCCCTGGAGGCGGCGCTCGCGGCGCTGCCGCCGTGCACCCCGACGCTGCACCGGCACACCGACACCCACCACACCCTCGAGGTGCCCCCGCTGCCGTTCCCCGCGGGTACCCTCGCGGACCTGCTGGCCGCGCCGCACTCCGGGGACACCCCGCCCCGCCCGCGCCGCCGCGCCGGCGGCCCGGACTCCGGGCGGCCCGGCCCCGTCGGCGCGCCCGAAGCGGTCCTGGCCACGGCCCCCGCCGCCCCGCTCCAGTGCGACGTCCTGCTCGACACGCTGGCCCGGCCCGGCGCCGGACTGCACGTCGGGCAGGTGTACTGGCGCTGGCACGGGCCCCTGGACGCCGACCGGTTCACCGCGGCCTGGCAGTCGCTCGCCGACCGCGAAGCGGTGCTGCGCGCCGCGCTGGCCCGGCCCGTACGCGACACCGGCCCGCGGATCGCCGTCCACCCGCACGCCGCCGTGGAGATCCTGCGCCACCGGCACGACGAGACCGACTGGGATACCCTGCTGGCCGACGAGCGCGTCCGCGCCTTCGACCTGCGCCGTCCCGGACCGCTGCGCATCGCGCTGCTGGACGACCCGCCGGCCGCGCGGGGCGGCGACGCGCGCTCCACCCGGATCCTGATCACCTATCACCAGGTGCTGCTGGACCGCAGCAGCATCCGCACCCTGCTCGGCGCCTTCTACCGGGCCTACCTCGCCGACGGCCGGGTGCCCGGCGGGGACCGCCGCCCCGACGTACGGGACCACCTGCACTGGCTGGGCGCCCAGGACTTGGGACCCGCCCGCGCGTACTGGTCGCGGGCCGCGCCCGCGCCCGGAGTCGCGACCCTGCCCGCCCGGCCCGCGGCCCGTACCACCGGGCGGCTCGGCCACGGCCGGACCCGGCACACGCTGACCGCCACCGAGGCGGTCCGGCTGCGCGAATGGGCGGCCCAGTGGGGTGCGACCGAGAGCACCGCGCTGCACGCCGCGTGGGCCCTCCAGCTCTACCGGCCGGCCGCCGACCTCGACGCGAGCCCGCGCCCCGTGGCCTTCGCCGCCACCGTCTCGGGCCGCGGCATCCTCCTGGAGGGCGCCGAGGCGCTGCCGGGCCCGATGCGCAACCCGCTGCCGGTGCACGTCGTCGTCGACCCGGCCTCGACCGTGCGGCGGCTGCTCGACGACCTGACCAGCCGGGTGCTGGACGCGGCCGCCTACGAATGGGTGTCCGCGGGCCAGATCCAGGCGTGGGCGGGCACCTCCCCGGCCGCAGGCCGGATCACCGAGTCCCTGATCGTGTTCGAGCCCCCGGCGCAGCGCGAGCGCGGCTACGGGCCGGGGTCCGGGTACGGGTACGGATACGGGGAGAACGCGTACCGCGAGGAGCTCACCGCCGAGGGCGTCCGGGTGGACCCGCCCGAGGCCGTCGGCCCGCTCACCGGTGTGCCCTTCACGCTGTCCGCCCGGCACGAGGCGGACGGCTCCCTGGTGCTGACCGCCGTACACGACCGCACCCGCCTGTCCGACAACGCGGCCGCGCTGATCCTGTCGCAGACCGCCGGGCTGCTGCGCGAACTCCCCTTCTCCGCCGAGGGGTCCACGACCGTCGCGGAAGCGCTCGGGCTGCTCTCCGGGGCCCGCGTGCCCCCCGTCACCATCCGGCCGACCGGCGCGCTGCGCCTGCTGCGCGAGGCCGCCCACCCGGGCGCCGGCACGATCTGCCTGGTCCCGCCGCCGGGCGCGGCTCCGGACTGCTACGAGGGGCTCGCCGGTCTCCACCAGGGACCGGAGGCGCTGGCCACGCTCAGCGCACCGGCGGACGCCGCGGACTTCCTGACCGGGCTGCGCCCCGCGCTCGCCGCCGGCGAGCCCCTCGTACTGGCCTGCTTCTCCGGAGCGGGCGCCCTCGCCTGCGAGATCGCCGACCGGATCGCCGCGCACGGCTGGTACCCGCCGTTCGTCGTGATCGCCGGCGCCGCCGACGGCGGCCCGGACTCCGCCCGCGCCCTCACCCTGGCGCTCACCTCCGCGACCGCCAGGCCCGGCTGAGCCTTCCCCGGCTGCCTCCCCCGGACTCCGTCCGGGGGCCCCGGGGAGGTGTGCCCGCCCCGCGGCCGCCGCCCGCCGGCGCGGGCCGTCGCACCCTCTTCCGTCCGCTCTCCCACCGCCGCTCTGCCACGGGCCGAGCGTCCTCTCCCACCCTGGAGCACTATGTCCCGCCGACTGTTCACCTCCGAGTCCGTCACCGAAGGCCACCCCGACAAGATCGCCGACCAGATCAGCGACACGATCCTCGACGCCCTGCTCACCCAGGACCCCACCTCCCGCGTCGCCGTCGAGACCCTCATCACCACCGGTCTCGTCCACATCGCCGGCGAGGTGACCACGAAGGCCTACGCGCCGATCCCGCAGCTGGTCCGCGACAAGATCCTCGAGATCGGCTACGACTCGTCCGCCAAGGGCTTCGACGGCGCCTCCTGCGGCGTCTCCGTCTCCATCGGCGCGCAGTCCCCGGACATCGCGCAGGGTGTCGACACCGCGTACGAGCAGCGGGTCGAGGGCGATGAGGACGAGCTCGACAAGCAGGGCGCCGGCGACCAGGGCCTGATGTTCGGCTACGCCACCGACGAGACCCCCGAGCTGATGCCGCTGCCGATCCACCTCGCGCACCGGCTCTCCCGCCGCCTGTCCGAGGTCCGCAAGAACGGCACGCTCCCCTACCTGCGCCCCGACGGCAAGACCCAGGTCACCATCGAGTACGACGGCGACACCGCGGTCCGCCTCGACACCGTCGTCGTGTCCTCGCAGCACGCCTCCGACATCGACCTCGAGGGCCTGCTGACCCCCGACATCCAGGAGCACGTGGTCGAGTACGTGCTGGCGCAGCTGGCCGAGGACGGCATCAAGCTGGACACCGAGGGCTACCGCCTGCTCGTGAACCCGACCGGCCGCTTCGAGATCGGCGGCCCGATGGGCGACGCCGGCCTGACCGGCCGCAAGATCATCATCGACACGTACGGCGGCATGGC
>NZ_JBHXNP010000092.1:0-39432 GCF_042719495.1 Streptomyces sp. NPDC058525 | reverse complement strand
AAATTTTTTTATAAGACACACCCCCCGCACCGCGCTGGCGCTGAGGGCCGGGCCGGGGCGGACCCGCCGGGGCACGGGACCGCCCGGGCACGGCACTAGGCGGGCTGCCAGGAACGCAGCCTCGCGGCCACGTCGAAGACGGTCACGCGCAGCAGGCGGATGTCGGTGATGAGCTCGCGCCACCGCTCGTACGGGGCGTCCACCGCCTTGCCGGAAGCCTCGATGTAGGCGACGGCCACCCCGTAGCCGAAGAACTCGTTGGAGTCGGGGAGCGGGCGCAGCAGGACGATCGCCTCGAGCAGGGCGGCCGCGCGCCAGTACGCGTCGGGGTCGTCCACGTCCAGGCTGGGAGTGTTCACCCGGTGCCGGGCGACGGCGGCGACCAGCGCGGAGTGGTCGGCCACCGCCACGTCCTTGAACAGCGACTCCTGCCGCTCCAGCAGCCAGCGGTGATCGATGTGCAGTTCCACGCGTCCGAGTATCCCCGTCCCGGGGCCGGGCGGGGGGCTGTTCGCGGAGCACGCCGTCCGCGGCCCGGCCCCCGGTGAACCGGCGCGGGGTGGTGACGGTCCGGTGACTTCCCCGTTTCGCTCCGGCACAGGTGTTCCGCAGCGCGGCCTTCGACTCCTACGGTCTGTGCAGCACAGTTCCGGACCAGGAGGCAGCGTGGAGCGCGAGATCGGGATCGACCAGCTGGTGGCGGCGATGAAGGCGGTCGACGAGGCGGGCCGGCTCTTCGAGGAGTCGCTCGCCGTGTACGAGGCGCGGGGCCTCAAGCGGACCGGTGACGACTTCACGGTGGCGGGCGGCTCCGTCCAGACGCTCCAGGGGGCCGAGGAGATGGCCCTCGGGGCCCGCAGGTTCCTCACCGAACTCGCCGTGCTCGCCGGTCTCACGACGGCGGGCCTCGAAGAGCGGACGGCCGGGCGGGAGCAGGTGGCCCGGGCGGGCTTCGCGGGTGTCGCCGGCGGCGGCTCCCGGATGGCCCGGCCGCTGCTCGACCCGACGGTGAAGGGGCTGCGGCTGCTGCTGGACGTCGGCCTCTTCGCGCCCGCCTTCAAGGCGGAGGTGGAGCAGGTGCTGGGGGCGGAGGAGGCGACCTACCCCGCGCCCTCGGCCCGCCGCGTCCCGCGCGCCGTCGCGGCCCGTACCCCCTGAGCGGATCCCCTCGGGGTGCCGTGCCCCGCCGAGGGGGAGAGGCTGGAGACATGCACCACGCACCGGTCGTCGTCCACCGGATCTTCCCGTCGGGAGGCCGGCAGGTCACGCTGCGGACCGCGGGCACCGAGGAGTCCCTCGGTGTGGCCCGCTCGGACGAGGACGTCATCGAGTTCCTCCGGCGGGCCGGGATGCCCGACCCCGACGACGTGGTCCTCGGCGGTTCGGAGCTGCTGGAGTGGGACTCCGACGATCCCCACGTGTACGCCGCCGATCCGCCGACCGGCGACCTGCCGTGACCCGGTACGGGGCCGCGCCGCCGAAACCCCCCTGCTGACCGCCGGGTACGGATCCGCCCGGGTGTGCCTACACTCCCGTGCATGCCGCCCCTCCCGACGATGCGGGCCGGCCCGGAGCGGAAGGGAGCCCTTCGTGGGGGAGCGTCAACGGCGCCTGGAGGAGCACGTCGTGGTCGACGCCGCCCCGGCGGACGTCCACCGGCTGGTGTCCGACCTGCGGAACATGGGCCGTTGGAGCCCGGAGTGCCGGCGGGTCTGGGTGCCGCGGCCGCCGGCCCGGCACGGCAGCCGGTTCGTCGGATTCAACCGGCGGGGGCCGTTCGTCTGGTTCACGACCGGCCGCGTGACCGCCCTGCGGGCACCGCAAGCGCCGCGGGGGGAGGGCGAGTTCACCTTCGACGTCGGCGTCTTCGGCCTGCCGCTGGCCCGCTGGGGCTACCGCTTCGAGCCCGAGGGCGACGGCACCCGGGTCACCGAGAGCTGGCAGGACCTGCGCGGCGGCCGCGGCGGCCGCCTGGCCGAAGCCCTCGGCGCGGTCTTCGCCGGAACCGGCCCGGAGCGCCGCGTCGCGGTCAACCGGGCCGGGATGCGCACCACGCTCGCCCGCCTGGCCGATGCTTGCGGCGGCGGCGGGGCGGGCGAGCCGGGGCGGGGCTGACGGCGCTCAGCTCGCGCGGCCCTTGGCGGCGGGGCCGAACTGCTCGTCCAGCACGGACAGCCGCCGCCAGTACTCGTCCTCGTCGATCTCGCCGGACGCGAAGCGCCGCCCCAGGATCCCGATCGGCGACTGCTCGCCGTAGGCCGCCCCGCGGGCCTGCCACGGCCCGCGGCGCCCTCGCCACACGGTGCGGCGCAGCAGGGTGACGGCGGCGACCACGACCGCCGCCCAGATCAGCGGGAAGAACAGGATCCACGGGCCGGGGCCGTCGTACGCGAGGGTGGTGAGGGTGTTCATCTCGGTTCGTCTCCTCGGAGGTTGGGACATTCGGTCTCACTCCGAGACTGGCTCCGGGAGGGGGCCCGGGGCGTCGTACGGCCGGCGGCACCGCGCGTACGACCGGGGGAGTACGGGCCGCGGGAACACGGGGCCGGCGGCGTACGGGCCGCCCATGAGCGGGTCGACCGCCTACGCAACTTCCGCGTACGGGTAGCCGCGTACGGGCTGCCGCGTACCTCAGCGGGCCGGGGCCGGGCCCGGTGTCAGGCGAGCCAGCCCGGCCTCACCAGCCCCGACTCGTAGGCCAGGACCACCAGCTGGGCCCGGTCCCGGGCGCCGAGCTTCACCATGGTCCGGCTGACGTGCGTCTTCGCGGTGAGCGGGCTGACGACCAGCCGGCGGGCGATCTCCTCATTGGACAGGCCCATGCCCACCAGCGCCATCACCTCCCGCTCCCGGTCCGTGAGCCGGTCCAGGTCCGACGCGGCCGCGGGCCGCTTCGAACGGGCCGCGAACTCCGCGATCAGACGGCGGGTCACGCCCGGGGACAGCAGCGCGTCGCCCTCCACCACCGCCCGGACCGCGCGCAGCAGCTCCTCGGGCTCGGTGTCCTTGACGAGGAAGCCCGAGGCACCCGAGCGGATCGCCTCGAAGACGTACTCGTCGAGCTCGAAGGTGGTGAGCATGACCACCCTGACGGCGGCCAGCTCCGGGTCCCCGGTGATCCGACGGGTGGCGGCGAGCCCGTCCAGCACCGGCATCCGGATGTCCATGAGCACGACGTCGGGGCGCAGCTCCCGCACCCCGCGCACGGCCTCGTCCCCGTCGGCCGCCTCACCGGCCACCTCGATGTCGGGCTGAGCGGAGAGCAGCGCCCGGAACCCTGCCCGGACGAGGAGCTGGTCGTCGGCGAGCAGTACGCGGATCACGGGTCCTCCTGGGACGTGGCGGCCTTCAGCGGCAGCCTCGCGACCACCCGGAATCCCCCCTCGGGCCGCGGGCCGGCCTCGATGGTGCCACCCAGGGCGGCGGCCCGCTCCCGCATGCCCACGAGGCCGTTCCCACTGCCGCCCGCGCCGTCCCCGGTGGCCGGGCCCTCGTCATCCACGCGCAGCTCCAGGGCGCACGGCCGCCATATGAGGCCGACGCGCGCCGTCCGCGCGCCCGAATGCCGGACGACGTTGGTCAGGGCCTCCTGGAGGATCCGGAAGGCGGCCAGGTCCACGCCGGGCGGCAGCGCCCGCGCCGTCCCCTCGGCCGACACCTCCACCGTGAGCCCGGCCGCCGCGGCCTGCTCGACGAGCTCGGCCAGGCGGTCGAGGCCGGGTGCGGGGGCGCGGGGCGCGTCACCGGGGGTGCGCAGCGTGTCCAGGACCTGCCGGACCTCGCCCAGGGCCTCCTTGCTGGCGGCCTTGATGGTGGTCAGGGCCGTACGGGCCTGCTCGGGGTCGGTGTCGAGCAGGGCCAGCCCGACGCCCGCCTGCACGTTGATCACCGAGATGCTGTGGGCCAGTACGTCGTGCAGCTCGCGGGCGATGCGCAGCCGCTCCTCGTTCACCCGGCGCCGCTCGGCGGCGGCCCGCTCGGCCCGCTCGCGGGCCCACTGCTCCCGCCGCAGGCGGGCCAGCTCGGCGAGGGCCAGCATCGCGAGCACCCACGCGGTGATCACCAGCTCCTGCCCCCAGGGCGCCGGACCGTCCCCGGGCGGCGGGAGCCACCGGTACAGCCAGTGGGCGATGAGCAGGTGCCCGGCCCACAGCAGCCCCACGGCCCCCCAGGCGGCTCTTCGGTGCCCGGCGACGACGGCGGCGAAACAGGCCAGGGCCATGCTCAGGAACACCGGGCCGTACGGATATCCCGCGCCGACATACACCAGGGTGACGGCGCTGACCCCGTACGCCACGGCCACCGGATGCCGGTGCCGGGCCAGGAGCAGCGCCGGCCCGAGCAGCAGCAGGAGCCGCGCGAGGGCGTCCAGACCCACCCGGCCGGTCTGCTCCCGCGCGGCCCAGCCCGAGGCGACCTGCGCGAAGACGGCGACGAGCAGCACCGAGCGCCAGGCCGGGCCCCGCCCGGTCCGCTCCATCCATCGTCGCCACGGAGGACCCGGGCGCTCACGCTGCTCGTCCATACGACCACGCTAGTGCGCACCCGGCGTCACCCGCGTCACCCCGGCGTAGCGTTCGCGGCGTACTCCCGCGGTAGTACGCGGAGCACGCCAAGGCGGTTCGCACGAGGGCCGCAGGCGCGTCGCAAGGGGGGCCGCAGGCAGGTCGCGAAGCGGGGCGAAGGAGGGCCGGCCCGACGCCGGGCACCCGGCCGGACCCGGCCGGACCAGGCCCATTCCCGACGATCGGCGCTATCCGGACTATCTGCCTCCGCACACCCCCAGGGCGCGCGGGGTCCGGTGGTGGAAGGGCCTGGATCAGGCTAGGTTGCACGGATGCCGGAGCCGTCGGGAGGACCCGCCCCCGGCATCGACGGGTTGCCGCGCTGCCGTAAATTGTCCCACGGCCCGCCGGGCCAAGCCGGACATGCGGGACGATCTCGGGCAGGAGTGGGCAGGACATGGCGCGACGCGGACGTGCGGAAACCGACCGGGAGGCCGCCTCCGGCGAGCCCGCGGTCCCGGGCTCCGAGATCGCCGCGGCGGCCGACGGCGGACACGCCGCCCCGGGCTGGCTGCGCCTGGGCCGCGACGGCCGGCTGACCGCCTACGCGAGCTGCGCCGAGGGCCTGGTGCGCTGGACCGAGTCGGCGCCCGGCTCGGACCTCTGGCACGGGCCGGACCTGTTCCCCGTGGAGGGCTGGACCGGCCGGTTCACGATCACCCAGGACTCCAACGGATTCGTCTGGTTCGCCGCGACCCGCCACCGGGACGGGGCGCCGGAAGGCCGCGAATTCGTCATAGCCGCCCAATATCAGACAAGTCGTCCGCTGAGCGACTGGCGCGTCGTGGGCAACCCGTTCCCTCCGGGCGACGCCTCCGCGCCCGCCCCGGGCACCCCCGTCGTCCTCGCCGACGGAGCCGGCTCCCTCCACTACTTCGTCACCCGCTTCGGAGTGGGTGTCCGCGCCCGTACCCAGCAGGCCGACGGAACGTGGGCGGCGTGGGCCGACCACGAGCTCAAGTGGGTGCGCGGGGCCGTCGTGCCCACGGTCCGGTCCGGGGGCCGCGTCGGCTTCCTCGCCCCCTTCCGCGGCGGCGCCGTGCAACTGGGCCAGGAGAAGCCGGGGGAGGGGGCCTTCGCCTGGCTGGGCCGGATGGAGGCGGAGGCCGCCGAGGGCACGTACAGCTCCGTCGAGACGAGCCCCGGTGTCGCCACCCACTTCTGGCGCGCCCCGGCGGACGGAACCGTCGTCGCCTGCCGGCCGCAGGAGAACGGCGCGGTGACGACGGGCGGGTTCATGTCCCTGGGCGGCGCGGGCGGGGTCGGCCCGGTCGGTGCCGTCCGCACGCCCGTCAACGGCTACGACTGCACGGTCCTGCTCCAGCGCGGCGCGGAGGGGTACCCGGAGATCGCCGCCTACCCCACGCAGGGTGAGCAGTACGGCGCCTGGTGGGCCCCGGTGGGGGACCGGTGCGCGGGGCTTCCGGCCGTGGCCCTCGATGCCCGCGGCTCGGTCACGATCGCGATGATCGACACGGATGGCGGGCTGAGGATCGCCCGGCAGGATCTCATGGCGGAGGGGCTCGCATTCGGCGCCTGGCGCTGCGTCGGGTGACCTTCATCACCGACTCATCTTGCCCCGAGGGGTGAATTGCTCATTCCGGTATTTCTCACGCCCAACTGCGCAGTTGGCGAGCCTGCTGGAGCCGGGATGTAGTTGCTCATTAACACATGCGAAACCTTGCGTGGCCGGGGAGTTTCCGAATACTTGCTCGGCGTCAAACGATTGGCCTAGGCTGCACACGCCCTGTGAGGGTCGCATAAGTGTGCGGCCAGGCATCGGGCCGGACGGCTGAGGCGAGGGCGGGGCGGCGGTGGTCGGAGTCGGGGGCGGATCCGGCCCTACGTCACGGCAAGGAGCCGAGCGTCCCAAGAAGAGTGGCAATCAAGGAGTTTTCTGAGTGGCCGGTACGCCCCGCCTGAGTGTTGTCGTTCCCTTTCAGGACGTCGAGATCTATCTCGAGGAGTGCCTGGAGTCGATAGCCCGGCAGACGTTCCCCGACCTCGAGGTCGTCATGGTCGACGACGGCTCGACCGACTCCTCGACCGCGATCGCCGCTGATTTCGCCCGCCGGGACTCCAGGTTCAGGCTGCTGCGCCAGGAGTCGATGGGGCCGGGACATGCCCGCAATGTCGGTATTCGCGCCGCTCACCCCGAGGCGGAGTTCCTGGCGTTCGTCGACGGGGACGACGTCATACCCGAGTACGCCTACGAGCTGCTCGTGCGCACCCTCGACGCATCCGGCTCCGACTTCGTGTCCGGCAACGTGCAGATGATGAACTCCACCAAGAAGTGGCAGTCCCCGCTGCACAAGGCGCCCATGCAGCGCAGCAAGCGCGGCACGCACATCACCAAGGTGCCGGAGCTCATCTACGACCGGACCGTCTGGAACAAGCTGTTCCGGCGCTCCTTCTGGGATTACCACTACATAGCCTTCCCCGAGGGGGTCATGTATGAGGACTCCTGGGTCAACATGTTCGCGCATTTCCGCGCCACCAAAGTGGACATCCTTACGGATATCGTCTATTTCTGGCGCCGGCGTGAGGGAGGTGCCGCACCCTCCATCACCCAGCGGCACACCGAATTCAGCAATCTGCAGGACCGCGTCGCCGCCGTGCAGTCCGTCAGCCGATTCCTCGCCGGACACCGCGCCCGGTCGTACAGCGAGCACAAGCGCAAGTACGACCTCGCCTGCCTGAAGTCCGACCTTATGCTGCATCTGAAGGTGCTCCCGGACGCCGACGAGCAGTACCGGGACGCCTTCATGCACTGGGCGAATGAGTTCCTCGACGAGGCCGACGAGGACATCATCGGCGAACTCCCCGCCGACGCCCGCGTGAAATGGCTGCTGGTGCGCGAAGGCCGGCTGAAGGAACTGCTCGACGTCGTCGAGTTCGAACGCAAGGGCGGCCCGCTGCCCGTCCAGCGACGTCTGCACCGCTACCTCAACTACCCCTATCTCGGCGACCGTTCGATAGGCCTCGACAAGAGCGCCTACCGGCTCGACAAGGAACTGTCGCTGCACGGTTCGCTGACCAGCGCGCGCTGGGACGACTCCGGACACCTGTCCCTCGAAGGATCCGCCTACGTCCGCTTCATCAACGTGCACAAGCGGCACATGTCGATGAAGGCCATCGCGCTGCGCAACAAGAAGCAGGGCCGGGTCGTCGTCGCGAAGGCGAAGACCACGTACTACCCGACGGCGACCGAGCACTCCAACCAGAACCGCTACTGCTACGACTGGTCCGGATTCCAGGTCGGCTTCGACGCCTCCCGCCTCAAGCGCAAGGGCAAGTGGGTCGAAGGCACGTGGGACGTGGCCGCCGGCGTGCTGAGCCGGGGGCTGTTCCGCTACAAGGGCATCGCACGCGGCGGCGCGGGCACTGCCGCCAACCCGCCCTACCAGTACGTCGAGAAGAACACCCGCGTCGTACCGCTGTTCCTCCAGGGCAAGCTCAAGCTCCGCGTGGAGATCGTCCGTTGCCGGATCACCCGGCACCGGATCGTCGGCGACAACATCGAGCTCGGCGGTGTCTACCTCGGGCCCAAGCTGCCCGACTGGGGCAAGTTCCGGGTGACCAGCATGGGCGGCGCCGGCCGCCACGACTCCTGGGTGCACTTCAAGCCCGGCGGCGAGGGCTGGTACACCTTCGTGACCCGCATCCCCGTCAAGGCGCTCGTGCCCGGCCACCGCACGAACTCCGGCGACGGGGTCCCGCAGACCTGGAACACCGGCGCCAACGGCTGGAAGACCACCCTCCACGTGGAGGGCCGCAAGGCGGCCATCTACCCGGTCATGGCGGAGGAAGCCACCGACGGCCACTACCGCCTCCCGGCCCGGCTCCAGACGCCGAACGCGGACCGCGAGGTCGTCGTGCACCGCAACGGCTCCGGCTACGTGGTGCTGTTCGAGCGGGACACCCTGCCGCTCGCCCGCTCCGTCACCTGGCGCCAAGACGGCTCCGCGGAGATCGTCGTCGGCTACGCGGCCGAGGACATGCTCGGCGCGTCCGAGTACGCCGCCGCCCACATCGTCGTCCGCTCCCGCGCCCACGGCGCCGAGCGCGTCGTCCCCATCACCTGGCAGGGCCAGGAGTTCCGCTTCGTCCTGACCCCCGCCGCCATGCGCACCCTGGCCGGCGACATTCCGCTGGCCTCCGGCCGCTGGGACTTCTTCCTGCGCCGCCAGGACCCCTCCGCGGTCACCCCGGAGAACCGGTCCGGCGACCTCATGGTCAAGATGGCCCAGGAACTGATCCCCACGTTCCCCAGCGAGATGACCGCCGACGAGCGGCGCTACGAGATGCAGGCAGAGGCGTACGACCGGCTCTCCCTCCTGGTCCACTCGGCGATGCCCGACGAGGCGCGCGGCCCCTACCGCCAGAAGCTGCTGCGCACCAAGGCCTACCCCGACGCCCGGCGCAAGTCGCTGAAGCAGGCGGTGCTGTTCGACGCCTTCAAGGGCACCCAGTACTCCGACAGCCCGCGCGCCCTGCACGAGGAGCTGGTCCGCCGGGGCGTCGACCTCGAGCACCTGTGGGTCGTGCGCGACGACCAGGTCGCCGTTCCCCCGACGGCCCGCCCGGTCCGCATGTGGTCCCCCGACTGGTACGCGGCCATGGCCCGGTCCCGGTACGTCGTCGCCAACAACCACCTGCCCGACTGGTTCCAGAAGCGCGACGGGCAGGTCGTCGTGCAGACCTGGCACGGCACGCCGCTCAAGAAGATCGGGCACGACATCGAAGCCGTGCACTTCGCCGACAAGCGGTACCTGGAGCGCGTCGAGAAGGAGGTGCAGAACTGGGACATGCTGGTGTCCCCGAACAGCTTCAGCACCCCCATCCTCCAGCGCGCCTTCCAGTTCCCCGGCGAGATGGTCGAGAGCGGCTACCCGCGCAACGACGTCCTGCGCCGAGCGGACTCCGGACAGCGGGCGGCGGAAGTGCGCCGCCGCATCGGCCTCCCGCCCGGCAAGCGCGTCGTCATGTACGCACCCACCTGGCGCGACGACCAGTTCTACGCGCCGGGCAAGTACAAGCTCGACTTCCGCATCGACCTCGAGGACGCGCGGGCGCAGCTGGGCCACGACCACGTCCTGCTGGTGCGCCGCCACCCCAACGTGGTGGACCCGGTGCCCGGCGCTGGTGACGGGTTCGTCTTCGACGTGTCCGACTACCCGGACATGGCGGACCTCTCCCTGATCACCGACGTGATGATCACGGACTACTCCTCCCTGATGTTCGACTTCGTCAACACCGGGCGGCCGATCCTCTTCTTCACGTACGACCTCGACCACTACCGGGACACGCTGCGCGGGTTCTACTTCGACTTCGAGCAGTCCGCGCCCGGCCCGCTGCTGTACAACTCCCCCGAACTGGTCGGTGCGATCCGCAACATCGACCGCATCCAGCAGGGCTACGCGGCCCGCTACCGCTGGTTCCAGCAGGAGTTCTGCGACCTCGACGACGGCTACGCGGCGGCCAGGCTGGCCGACCGCATCCTGATCGCCGGGGGAGACCTCGACCCCGCCCGGGCGCAGGCGCCGGCCGTCGGCGCGGCCCCCGCGGGCATCCCCGGCCGGCCGGGCCCCTGGAACGCGGGCACCCTGGGCCAGATGCCGCGGCAGACGGTGAGAAGGATGGATTCCGAGCATGTCTAAGACAGCCCAGAACACGCGTCGCACCGTCACGGGCGTGGACGCTTCCGGGCCGGTTCCCGTCGAGTACCGGTTCTCCCACGCCAGGAACGGGAACCGGCACCTGGTCGTCGTCTTCGCGAACGCCGGCGCGCCCGAGGACTACGGGATGTCGGGCGGGGTCCTCGACAAGGTGCGGGCGAACGTCCTGTGGGTCCGCGACTCCTTCGACGGCGCGAACAGCTCCTACCTGTGCAAGGGCATGGACTTCGGCATCGAGCAGTCGGTCGCCGGGCTCATCGCGCGCGTGATGAGCGCGCTGGCGCTGACACCGGACGAATGCACGCTGATCGGCAGCTCCAAGGGCGGCAGCGCGGCCCTCTACTTCGGCCTGAAGTACGGCTACCGGAACATCGTGACCAGCGTGCCCCGGTTCCTCATCGGGACGTACCTCAGGGAGAGCCTGCCGGCCGCCGCGCAGCCGATGATGGGGGAGGTCACCGAGGACAAGGTGCGCTTCCTCGACTCGCTCCTGCCCGACCTCGTGCGCGGCCGGGCGAACCCCGGGGCCAACATCTACCTGGTCTCCTCGCCCCAGGACGAGGAGCACACGCGCCAGGTGGAGCCGTTCCTCGGACTGTTCCGGGGCTACGAGCGCTTCAACCTCGTCTTCAACGACTCCACCCTGGTCACCGGCTCCGCGAAGGTGGTGCCGCACAACGTCCCCGTCATCATGGGGCTGCTGAACCTCCTCGTCGACGGGATCAGCCCCGTGATCGGCGGTGTCCGCTACGGCTACGAGGAGCCGGGCCGCGACACGTCCGGGATCGAGGCGTACCTCTCGGCGACCTCCCAGGTGCGCGGGGACGACTTCCCGGCGCCCGTGGTGCTGATGCCCGCGGCCGATCAGCGGCTGCCGGCGCACGCCGTCCGGTTCGTGGGGTCCGCCCCGCGCGCGGTGCGCGTCAGCATCTGGGAGGACGGGAAGTTCCAGGGCTCCCCGGCCGTCGCTCCCGACGGCAGCTGGAGCTGGCTGCGGGACAAGCCGTGGGGCAAGGGACGGCACGTGGTGCGGCTCTTCGGGGTGGACGCGAACAACTTCCACTCCGGGCGCAGCGAAGTGGTCTTCACGGTCGTGGACCCGGTGGACGCACCGGATCCGGTGTCCGCGCCCGCCCGGCCCCTGGCACTGACGGTGACCTCGCCGGGTGCCCACCAGCAGGTGCCGGGCCCGGTACCGCGGTTCGCGGGCTTCGCCCCCGGCGCGGTGCGGGTGGAGTTCCAGGAGGCCGGGATGAGCCTGGGCGCCTGCCCCGTCGCGGCCGACGGCAACTGGAGCTGGGAGTCGAACTGGGCCTGGAACGAGGGGCCGCACTTCGTGGAGGCCGTCGCGGTGGGCGCCGGGGGCAACGCCTCCGCCTGGATCTCCGTCCCCTTCGCGGTCGGCGGCTCCTACCCGGTGCCCGGGCCCGGCGGCTACTCCGACGCGAGGCACTGACCCGCGGGGCGGGTTCGTGCCAGGCCGGTGACAAGAATGGATTCCGAGCATGTCTGATACAGCGAAGAACGAGCGCCGCGTCATCACGGGCGTCGACCCCTCCGGGCCGGTCCCCGTCGAGTACCGGTTCTCCCACGCCAGGAACGGCAGCCGCCACCTCGTCGTGGTGTTCGCCAACCTCAACGCGCCCGACGAGTACGGGATGGGGGGCGGAATCCTCGACAACGTGCGGTCGAACATCCTGTGGATCCGCGACTCGTTCGACGGTGCGAACAGCTACTACCTGTGCAAGGGGATGGACTTCGGCATCGAGCAGTCGGTCGCCGGGCTGATCGCGCGCGTGATGAACGCCCTGTCGCTGACACCGGACCAGTGCACGATGTTCGGCAGCTCCAAGGGCGGCAGCGCGGCGCTCCACTTCGGGCTGAAGTTCGGCTACCGGAACATCATCGCCAGCGCCCCCCAGTTCCGGATCGGCACGTTCGTCGTCCAGGCCATGGCGAACGCCGCCCGCGCGATGATGGGGGAGGTGACGGAGGACAAGGTGCGCTTCCTCGACTCGGTCCTCCCCGAGGTGGTGCGCGGCAGCGCCAACCGCTCCGCCAACATCTACCTGGTCTCCTCGCCGCAGGACCGGCAGTACCCGATCCACATCGAGCCGTTCCTCGGACTGTTCCAGGGCTACGAGAACTTCAACTTCATCTTCAACGACTCCCCCCTGATCTCCGGCCACGACAAGGTGACCACCCGGAACATCCCGTCCCTGGTGAGCCTGCTGAACCTCGTCTCGCACGGGATCACCCCCCGGATCGGGGCCGTCCGCAACGGCCGCGAGGAGCCGAAGCGCGATACGTCGTCGATCGAGGCGTACCTGTCGGCGACCTCCCAGGTGCGGGGGGACGACTTCCCGGCGCCGGTGGTGCTGATGCCCGCCGCGGAGGAGCGGCTGCCGGCGCGGGCGATCCGCTTCGCGGGGTCCGCGCCCGGTGCGGTGCGGGTCAGCATCTGGGAGAACGGCACGTTCCAGGGGTCCCCGCCGGTCGGCCCCGACGGCAGCTGGATCTGGGAGCGGGAGAAGCCCTGGGCCAAGGGGCGGCACGTGGTGCGGCTCTTCGGGGTGGACGCGAACAACTTCCACTCGGGCCGCACCGAAGTGGTGTTCACGGCCACCGACGAGCCCGGCGGGGCCGCGCAGCCGCCCGCCCCCGCCGGGGCGGGCGCACGGCCGCCGGGCCTGGCGCCCGTCCTGACCGTCACCTCCCCGGTCCCCGGGCAGCAGGTGCAGGGTCCGGCGGTGCGCTTCACGGGCTTCGCCCCGGGCGCCGTCCGGGTGGACTTCCAGGAGCGCGGCGCGGGCCTGGGGACGTGCGAGGTGACGGCCGACGGTGCCTGGACCTGGGATCCGGCCTTCGCCTGGAACGAGGGCGACCACGCGGTCGAGGCCGTGGCGGTGGACGCGGCGGGCAACGCCTCCGCCTGGGCCTCCGTGCCCTTCGTCCTGATGAACGCCTACATCGTGCCCACACAGGGCGGCTACTCGGCTACGAGGTACTGAGCTCCGGGATCTGCGGGACCTCCGGGACCTGCGTGACCGCCGGGGCGGGACGGCTCACCCGCATCACCAGGGCCCGGTGGTCGGAGGCCTTGGTCTCCACGACCTGGCACCCGGTGCGCGGCAGCGCCGTGAACAGGTAGTCGATCTTGGCCCCGTCCTCGTGGGTGCGGCGGCCCGCCCGGGAGGCGCCCTTCTGGTCGCACTCCTGGTACGCGGTGTAGGCCTCGGCCGGCCACAGCCAGGCGGTGGGGCTCCCGTCGACCGGCGGCGAGGAGTTGAAGTCACCGCCCACGATCGTCCGGTCGCGGTCGTGCTCGGACGCGGCCTCGAAGAGCGAGCGGAGGTGGTCGTCCCGGAACTCCCGGTCCGGGTGCACCGTATCGGTGCCGCGCAGCGCCACGTGCCCGTTGCACACCCGGACCCCCTGGGCCGGGACCTGGGCACAGAGGAACCGCCGGTGCACGCCGGCGGCCGGCTGCCGGGTCGCCACGGCCTGCACCCCGGTGAGCGGGGACGCCGCCAGCAGACCGGAACCGGCCTGCCCCCGGCCCTCTCCCGTACAGCCGACGGGCACGCTGCGGCCCGCCTCGTCCACGCTGATGTACGGGTCGAACTCGCTGTGCCAGTCCTTGCCCAGGCGCCGGGCGGCCGCCAGCAGGTCCTCGGAGCAGACCTCCTGGAGGAGCATGACGCGCACCCCGCGGCCGTCGGCCAGGGCGCGCAGCTGCTGGAACTTGGCCTCAGGGCCGCCCTTGTCCGCGCAGCCCCACTGCTCCACACCGCACATGTTCCACGTGGCGACGGACACCGTGTCGGGCGTGGCCCCGGGCGTGAGCGCCGACGGCACCGTGGTGCCGGGCGTGGAGGTGCAGGCCGCGGTGGTCAGCAGACCGAGGACGGTCGCCACGCGGCCGAAGCGGCGCGAGCGACGGAGCATCCCGGTCCCGGTGTGTCTGTGCATCCCGCCATCATTGAGTACGGGCCGGTCAGACCGTGCATCGGGGGGACCGGAACGGCAAAGACCGGAACGGCGCCGTCCGGGGCCTGGGGCAGGCCTCGCCCGGGCCGGTTGCGGGAGGCGGCCACCCCATAGAGTGGGGCCGTGGTGACGAGGGAGGGTGCGGGCATGAGTGGTGACCGGGTGCTGTACGGGTGCATGGGACTGGGCGGGAGCTGGGAGCCCGGTCCCTACGGACCGGAGGACATCGACGCCGCCGAGGCGGCGATCAGCGCGGCCCTCGACAGCGGGATCACCACCTTCGACCACGCCGACATCTACCGCAGCGGCAAGGCCGAGGCCGTCTTCGGCGAGGTGCTCGCGCGGACGCCGGGGCTGCGCGAACGCATCACGCTCCAGACCAAGTGCGGGATCCGGCCGGCCGGCAAGGACCACCCGGGCCTGTACGACCTGCGCGGTCCGAGCGTGATCCGGCGCGTGGAGGAGAGCCTGGCCCGGCTGCGGACCGACGTGATCGACGTACTCCTCCTGCACCGCCCCGACCCCCTCGCGGACCCCGACGAGATCGCCTCGGCGCTGATGTCCCTGCACCGGCAGGGCCTCGTACGGCACTTCGGGGTGTCCAACATGGGAGCCGCGCAGATCGCCTCGCTCCAGTCCCGGCTCGACGTGCCGCTGGTGGCGAACCAGCTGGAGATGAGCCTGCACAGCCGGGACTGGGTCGAGGCCGGAGTGCTGCTCAACACCCCCGGCTCCACGCACAACGGCTTCCCCTTCGGCACGCTGGAGCACTGCCGCGACCACGGCATCCGGCTCCAGGCCTGGGGAGCGCTGGCGCAGGGCCGCTTCACCGGACTCCAGCAGACGGCCGCCGAACGGGCCACCGCGCAGCTCCTGGCCGAACTCGCCCGGCGCAAGGACACGACGCCCGAGTCGGTGCTGCTGTGGTGGGTGAGCCGGCACCCGGCCGGGATCGCCCCGGTCATCGGCACCGCCCGGCCCGAGCGGATCCGCGCCTGCCGGGACGCGGCGCTCCGCGAGCCGGACCTGACGCACGAGGAGTGGTACGAGCTCTGGGTCACGGCCAGGGGAGTCCCGCTGCCCTGAGCCGGCGGAGCCGGGGTGTGGGCCGCAGTCCGGCGCGGGGGGTTAGCCCCACCCGCACCGGCCGGTCTGCCGGATGGGTGGCGCGGGGCGGACCAACAAGGCTTGCCCCATGACGACTTACCCGCGCAAGACCCTGATCCTCACCCTCGCCGCCGCCACCGCGGCCACCGCACTGACCGCGACCGCCGCGGCCCCGGCGGCCGCCCGCACCGGGGCGGCGGCACCGGCCCTGACCTGGTACCCCTGCGCCCGGCCGGGCGGTCCCGGCACGCAGGAGTGCGCCGAACTGCCCGTCCCCCTCGACTACTCCGACCCCGACGGTCCGCAGATCACCGTCGCCGTCTCCCGCATCCCCGGCGACCGCCCGAAAGCCCGGCGCGGCTCCCTCATCGTGATCCCCGGCGGTCCGGGCGGATCCGGCGTCCAGCGGCTGGCGCAGAAGGGGGCGGCGCTGCGCGAGGAACTGGGCGGGTCCTACGACCTCGTCGCCCTCGACCCGCGCGGCGTGGGCGGCAGCACCACCGCGAGCTGCGCACTCGCCCCCGCGGACCGCTACCTGACCAGCCTGCGGTCCTGGCCCGGCTCCGGCGGCGAGATCGCCGAGAACGCCGCCCGTGCCCGCCGCACCGCCGAGGCCTGCGCCCGCAACGGCGGAGCCGTGCTGCGCAGCTTCACCACCGCCAACCAGGTCCGCGACATCGACCGGTTCCGGGCGGCGCTCGGCGAGCGCAAGCTGTCCGCCTGGGGCGTCTCGTACGGGAGCTACGTGGGGGCCGTGTACGCGCAGAAGTACCCGCAGCGCACCGACCGCTGGGTCCTCGACAGCAGCGGAGACCCCGACCCGCGGCGCGTCGCCCGCGGCTGGCTGGCCAACATGGCGCAGGGCGCGGCGGACCGCTTCCCCGACTTCGCGGCCTGGGCCGCCCACCCCGACCGGGACCGGGACGGACTGCGGCTGGCGCCGACCGCACAGGAGGTCGAGCCGCTGGTGCTCGCGCTCGCGGCCTCGCTGGACCGGGCGCCGCGCGAGTCCACGAGCCCGGGGGTCGCGCTGACCGGGAACGGCCTGCGCCAGGCCCTGCAGAACGCGCTCTACGGCGACTCCGCCTTCCCCTCCTTCGCCCGGCTCGTGCAGGCGGCCTCGGACCCGGCGCGGACCCCCGTGCTCCCGCCGGAGCTCGCGGGGCCGCTGCGCGACGAGGACGCCGCGGTCGTGGTCGGCGTCATCTGCAACGACGTGGCGTGGCCCCGCACGTCCACGGCCGCGTACCGGCGCGCGGTCGAGGCGGACCGTGTCCGGCACCCGCTGACGGCGGGCATGCCGGTGAACGTGCTGCCCTGCTCCTTCTGGAAGACCGGCCCCGTGGAGCCGCCGACCCGGATCACCGCCGAGGGGCCGTCCAACATCCTCATGGTCCAGAGCCGCCGGGATCCGGCGACCCCGTACTCCGGCGGCCTGAAGATGCGCGAGGCCCTCGGCGGGCGGGCCCGGCTGGTCACCGTCGAGCAGGGCGGCCACGGCGTCTACCTCGGCAACGGCAACGCCTGCGGCGACCGTACGGTCACCGCGTTCCTCACCACCGGTCAGCGGCCCGCCGCCGACACGTCCTGCGCGGGCTGACCGGCCCCGGCCGCGCCTGCGCGCCGCAGCCCGCGTCCTCACCGGCGCGGCCGCGGCCCGGGGCCGGCTGCCCGTCCCCGTACCGCCGCTCTTCCCCCTGAGCCACGGCCTCACTACCCGGCGCGCTGACCTCGGCCGTCGCCTTCGGCTCTTGCCGCCTACGGCGCCGCGGCCGCGGCCCCCGCCTTGCCCTCGGCCTCCCGGGAGGCCCGGCGGCGCAGCGCGTCCTCGTCGGTCTCCGCGTCGTAGGAGATCAGCTTGGGCAGCAGCGCCGCGAGCACCGCCACCGAGGCCACGCAGGCCAGACCGCCGCTCCAGAACGCGGTCCGGGTGCCGGTCCAGCCGGCCATGGTGCCCGCCCGTACCTGGCCGAGCTGCGGGCCCACGCTGTACGAGAGCACCTCGATGCCGGCGAGCCGGCCCCGCAGCCCCTCGGGGATCGTCTGGTTCCAGATCGTGGCGCGCCCCAGCCCGCTGAGCATGTCGCCGGCCCCCGCCACCGCGAGGCACAGCAGCACCAGCCAGATGTCCGCGAACCAGCCCGCGGCCGCGATGGCCAGCCCCCACACGGCCGCCCCGCACACCACCAGCAGCCCGTGCCGGCGTACCCGCGAGGTCCAGCCGCT
This sequence comes from Streptomyces sp. NPDC058525, assembly GCF_042719495.1. Lineage (NCBI taxonomy): Bacteria > Bacillati > Actinomycetota > Actinomycetes > Kitasatosporales > Streptomycetaceae > Streptomyces > Streptomyces sp. NPDC058525. The sequence continues at coordinate 21,866 of NZ_JBHXNP010000092.1, read as the reverse complement.
GGTCAGCCCCAGCACCAGGGAGCCCACCGCGCCCGCCGCGTACATCAGGCCCAGGGACCACTCCGCGTCGAGCTCGTCCGCGAGGAACGGGAAGATCGCGTTCGGGAACGCGAAGAACATCGCCGCGAGGTCGACGGCGTACGTGCCGAGCAGGACCGGACGGCTCCACGCGTAGCGGGCGCCCTCGGCGATCCCGCGCAGCGAGGGGCGCTCGGCGCCCCCCACGGGCGGAGCCGGCGCGAGCCGCAGGCACAGCAGTACGGAGACGAGGAAGCCGACGACGGTGACCGAGTAGGCCGCGGCGTACCCGGCGTACGCGACGACCAGGCCGGCCAGCGCCGGGCCCGCGATCGCGCCGAACTGGTAGCGCAGCCCGTTCAGCGCGGCCGCGGCCGTCAGCTGGTCGTGCGGCACGATCCGCGCCATCAGCGAGTCCAGGGCCGGCCGCTGGAGCCCGGTCAGCGCCGAGACACCGGCCGCCACCACGTACAGCGGCCACAGCAGCGGGTCCGGGAGCAGCGCGTTCACCAGCAGGACCAGCGCGAGCACCCCGAGACCGGCCTCGGTCAGCAGGATCAGCCGGCGCCGGTCGACGGCGTCGGCGAGCGCGCCGCCGTACAGCCCGCAGACCACCAGCGGTATGAGCTCCACCGCTCCCATCGCGCCGACGGCCAGCGGCGAGTCGGTCAGGTGTTTGATCTGGAGCGGCAGCGCGATCATGGCCATGAACGAGCCGAAGAACGTCACCGTGCCCTGGTAGAAGAGCAGGCGGAAATCGCGGCCGGAACGCCATGGGGTGAAGTCGGGCAGCACGGCGGCCCAGCGGGAAGTACTCACGAGAGGCCATCGTCCGTGTTCGGCTCCGGTCCGGCAACGGATTTATTCACGATTTGTCCACCACGGACGGGCGAATCCGGAGCCGCGCGCGTGCCATCGGGGCTCCGCGGTGGCACCCATGGCTCATGCCGCCGGTGTCAGCGTTCCTCCGTACGGCCGCCTCGTACGCCTGGCGCCTGCTGGTCGTCGGCGCCGCCGTCTACGCGGTCTTCGCCGTCCTGGGCCGCTTCCACGAGATCGGCGTGGCGCTCTTCCTCGGCCTCGTCGTCACGGCGCTGCTCTCCGGAGCCGCCCGCCGGCTGGGCCGCGTACTGCCCCGGTCCCTGGCGGTCGCCGTGTGCCTGCTCGGCAGCGCGGCGCTGCTGCTGGGCGCGCTGGCGCTGGTGGGCGAGGCGGTGGCGGGGGAGAGCACCACCCTGGTCCGGGAGTTCCGCGAAGGCCTGGGCCGCATCGAGCGGTGGCTGGAGCAGCCGCCCTTCCGGCTCAACCCCGGGGCGCTGTCGGACGTCCAGTCCCGCGTCGGGCAGTACCTGTCGAGCCACCGCTCGACCCTGCTCAGTACGGCGCTCAGCGGAGCCGGCCACCTGGTGGCGGTGCTCACCGTCCTCGCCCTCGCCGTGTTCTCCGCCGTGCTCTTCCTGCACGGCGGAGACCGGCAGTGGGCCTGGTTCTGCGCGCAGCTGCCCGCGTCGGCCCGCGAGCGGGTGGCCGTCGCCGGGCAGGCCGCCTGGCGCACGTTCACCGGCTACACCCACGGGATCGTGCTGGTCGCGGCGACGAACGCGGTCCTCGTCGGCGTCGCCCTGTACTTCCTCGGGGTCCCGCTGGCCGTCCCCCTGGCACTGCTGGAGTTCCTCGCCGCCTTCGTCCCGCTCATCGGCTCCCCGGTCGCGCTCGCCGTCGCCGCGGTGGTCGCGCTGGCCGCGCAGGGGCCGCTGGTCGCGGGCGTGGTGGTCGCGCTGATCGTGGTCATCGGCCAGATCGAGGGGCACCTGCTGCACCCGCTGGTGATGAGTTGGGCGGTGCGGCTGCACCCGCTGGTGGTGGCGATCTCGGTGGTCGCGGGCGCCATCGCCGCCGGAGTGGTGGGCGCGGTCGTCGCGGTGCCGCTGGTCTCGGTGATCTGGTCGGTGCGCACGGCCCTGCGCGACGCCCGCCTCGGGAACTCGCCCTGACCGGCGCCGTACGTCGTGCACAATCGGCGGATGAGCGATGAAGACCCGTACCTCTGGCTGGAAGAGATCACCGGCGAGGCCGCCCTCGGGTGGGTCCGCGAGCGCAACGACGAGACGGTGGCCGCGCTGACCGGGACCCCGGCCTTCAAGGTGCTGGAGAGCGCGATCCGCGAGGTCCTCGACGACGACGGCAGGATCCCGTACGTCGTCCGCCGCGGCGGCCACCTCTACAACTTCTGGCAGGACGCCGAGCACGTGCGCGGGCTCTGGCGGCGCACCACGCTGGAGGAGTACGTCAAGGACCGGCCCCTCTGGGAGCCGGTCCTCGATCTCGACGCCCTGGCCGAGGCCGAGGGGGAGAAGTGGGCCTGGGCGGGCAGCCGGGTCCTGGGCCCCGACCACCGCCACGCCCTGGTGCTGCTGTCGCGGGACGGAGCGGACGCCTGCGTGGTGCGCGAGTTCGACCTGCTGACCCTGGAGTTCGCCGAGGGCGGGTTCGAGGTCCCGGAGGGCAGGACCACCATCGGGTGGATCGACCGCGACGAGGTCTGGATCGGTGCGGACTTCGGCCCCGGCTCGATGTCGGGCTCGGGCTACCCGCTCCAGGTGCGCCGCTGGCGGCGCGGCACCCCCCTGGCCGACGCCGAACTCGTCTACGAGGGCCGGCCCTCCGACATCTCGGCCTCCGGCTGGTACGACGACACCCCGGGCTTCGAACGGCACTTCCTGCACCGGCAGATCGACTTCTGGCACCAGGAGCTGTTCCTGCTCCCGGAGGGCGGACCGGCGGCGCGGCCCGAGAAGGTCGGCGTACCGGACGACGCCGGCGCCTCCGTCCACCGGGAGTGGCTGATCGTGGCCCCGAAGTCGCCGTGGCTCGGCCACGGCGCGGGCACGCTGCTGGCCTTCGACTTCGACGCCTTCCGGACCGGCGGGCGGGAGGCGACGGTGCTGTTCACCCCGGACGCGCACACCGCGCTCGCCGGATGGAGCTGGACCCGCAACCACCTGATCCTCACCACCCGTGCCGACGTCTCCTCCCGGATGGAGCTCCTCACCCCGGGACCGGGCGCCGACGGCTGGCGCCGGGCGCCGCTGGCCGGGGTGCCGCCGCTGTCCACGGCCTCCGTCACCTGCACCGACCCGGACGTCGGCGACGAGTACTTCCTGAACGTCTCCGGCTACCTCCAGCCGTCCACCCTCTACCGGGGCACGGCGGGCGGGGGCGCGGGCGAGAGCGTGAAGCGGGGGCCGGCGCTGTTCGACACCGAGGGCCTCGACGTGCGGCAGCACTTCGCGGTCTCCGCGGACGGCACCAGGGTCCCGTACTTCGTCGTCGGCCCCGAGGACCGGCCCGGCCCCGGGCCCGCGCTGCTGTACGGGTACGGCGGCTTCGAGATCTCCATGGTCCCGCAGTACAGCGCGGTCACCGGCCGGGCCTGGCTCGCGCGCGGCGGCACGTACGTCGTCGCGGGCATCCGCGGCGGGCACGAGTACGGGCCGGACTGGCACAAGGCCGCCCTCGGCGCGAACCGGGTGAAGGCCTTCGAGGACTTCGCCGCCGTGGCCCGGGACCTCACCGAGCGCGGCATCACCACCCCCGCCCAGCTGGGCATAGAGGGAGGCAGCAACGGCGGCCTGCTCATGGGCGCGATGCTCACCCGCTACCCGGAGCTGTTCGGCGCCGTCGTCTCGCTCGTGCCGCTCACGGACATGCTCCGCTTCCACCGGCTGCTCGCGGGCGCCAGCTGGACCGCCGAGTACGGGGACCCGGACAACCCCGCCGACCGGCCCCACCTGGCGGAGATCTCCCCCTACCACCGGATCCGGACCGAGGGACCCGCGTACCCGCCCCTGCTGCTGCTCACCTCGACCCGCGACGACCGCGTCCACCCCGGGCACGCCCGCAAGATGGCCGCCCGGCTGCGCGAGCACGGCCACCCCGTGCTGTTCCACGAGCACCTGGGCGGCGGCCACTCCGGGGCCACCGACCACGAGCAGACGGCGTTCAACGAGGCGCTCGTGCACACCTTCCTGTGGGAGCGGCTGACCCCGGGCGCCTGACTCACCGGCGCAGCGACGCCGCCACCGGCAGGTGGTCGCTGGCGGTGGCCGGAAGGGTCCACGCGGAGACCGGCGTCAGGTCCTGGACCAGGATGTGGTCGATGCGGGCCACGGGGAACCGCGCGGGCCAGCTGAAGCCGAAGCCCGCGCCCGCCACCTCCTGGGCCGAGCGGAAGCGGTCCGTCACGTCCGCCAGCACCCGGTCGTCGGTGGTGGCGTTGAAGTCGCCGAGCAGGAGCGTGCGCCCGGCCGGGGCGGAGGCCAGCTCCGCGGCCAGCCGTCCGGCGGCCTCGTTGCGGTTGCCGGTGGTGAAACCCGAGCCCAGGCCGATCCGTACGGAGGGCAGATGGGCCACGTAGACGGTGAGCGGGCCCCCGGGGGTCTCGGCGGTGGTCCGCAGGGCGCTGCGCCACGGCACGAGCGGCACCCCGGCCGTATCGCGCAGGGGGTAGGTGCTCCACAGCCCGACCGTGCCCACCACCGCGTGGTACGGGTGGCTTCCGGCGAGCGTCCGCTCGTACTGGTCCAGCGCGGGCCGGGTGAGTTCCTCCAGCGCGATCAGCTGCGCGCCGGAGGCGGCGAGGGCGCGGGCGGTGCCCACCGGATCGGGGTTCGCGTCGTCCACGTTGTGCGTGACGACGGTGAGGTCCGCCGGCCCGCCGGCGCCCCGGTCGAGGAACGTGCCGCCGTGGATGGCGGCCCAGGTGACCGCGGGCAGCAGGACGGCGGCCAGCGCCACCCGGGAGCGGCGCAGCAGCGCGGCCGCGAGCAGCGCCGCGACCGCCGCGGCGGTCCAGGGCAGGAACGTCTCGACGAGGCTGCCGAGGTGGGGGCCCCGGTCGGGGATCCGGCCGTGCAGCGGCATCAGCAGGGTCACGAGGACGGCGAGGGCGGCGATCAGCCGGCCCCGGCCGACGCGCGGGACGCGGTCGGTGCGGGGGAGGGACCGGCGGCGGGGCGGGGCCGTCGGCGTGACTGCGGGCACGTTCATGACCTTGAGGACGTCCGCAAGGGGGTGCGGGGTTCTGCCCGCGCCGCCCGCGCCGCCCGCGCCGCTCGCGCCGCCCACGCTGCTCGCGCTGCTCGCGCGTCCCGTGCGTCCCCTGCCTCGCGCCGCCCTTCGGCCCGCGGTCGCGGCTTCCGCCCGCTGCCGCTGCCGACGCTACCCCGAGGTCCGCTCGGTGCCCTGACCCGCGGCGCGCATCCGCCGCACCCGGCGGCGGCGCAGCAGGAGGCCGCCGGCCGCGCCGGCTAGGGCCGCCGCGGCGACGCCCGCCGTGGTCCACCAGACGGTGTGGTCCAGGCTGCCGGCGGGCGTGTTGGCGGCATCGGACGCGGTCGCGCCGGGGGCGGCGGCGGAGGCCGACGCGGACGCGGCCGCGGACGCCGGTGCGGCGGCGGACGCCGGTGCGGTCGGCGCCGGTGCCGGTACCGAGGCCCCGGTGGTGGGCGCCGGGTCCACCACGGGTACGGAGACGGAGAGGTCGCCGTGGCCGAGGGCCGGGAAGCCCACGTCGACGCTGACCTTCCAGGCGCCGGGCGGCAGGGTCTCGGCGGTGGTCCAGCCCGCGGGTCCGGCCGCGATGTCGCGGATCAGGCGCCAGGGTCCGGCCGTACGGGAGCCGTCGGCGCTGACGGCGTTCACGGTGGCGGCGACGGCCTCGTCGACGGGGTCGCCGTCGTTCTCCCAGGTGATGTCTGCGGTGACGTGGCCGTCCCGCTGCCCGGTCACCGTCACCTTGACGGTGTCACCGTGGGCGTGGGCGACGACGGGGGTCAGGAACATGAGGCCGACTGCGGCCAGCAGGGCCGGGAAAGCGATTCGTATGCGCATCGTGGCGGTGCTCCGGGTGGCTGGGGTGAGGGGACCGGCGGACGGCCGCGTCGTGCGGCCGTCCGCCGGTGGCGGGCCGGTGCCCGGGTGGTCGCGGACCACCCGTCAGCCGGTCAGCGGGCCGGTCGACCGGTCGGTCAGCCGGCCTTCTGGACGGTCCACGCCTGCGCGGCGCGGCCGTCCGTGCGCTGGAGGTCGAGCAGCCAGTTCCCGTAGTAGGGGCGGTTGCTCACGGTCAGCGCGAAGCCGCCGCTCGGGTCCGTGACGGTCACCGCGCCGCCGCGGGACGTCAGCTTCCAGGCCTGCGCGCCGTTCGAGCCGCAGGTCTGCTGCGCGACCCACATGCCCGCGGCGGGGGTACCGCCCGGCTGCAGGCACTTGCCGGAGACCGCGGACCGGATGCGGACCTGCCCGCTGCCCGCGTCGTCGAAGAACCACTGCTGCTGGGCGTAGCCGTTGGCCCGCGCGCCGACGAGCACGGTGCCGTCCGCGCCGCGGCCGCCCCAGACCTCGGCGTTCATGCCGGTGCTGCCGTTGCCGAGCAGGTACTTGGTGCCCGGGGTGGTCGCGCCGCCGCCCGCGCCCTTCGTACGGAACGAGGCGGCCTTGCCCGGTCCGCTGTCACGGCCGGAGGCGTCGCGGACCGAGACGGTGACCGAGTACGCGGTGTTGGGCTGGAGGTTGTAGATGCGCAGCGCCTGCGACTGCACCCAGGCGAGGTGCTTGCCGCCCAGCATGACCTGGTACCAGGCGGCGCCCTCGACCTTGGGCCAGCTCACCACGACGGAGTCCGACTGGATCTGGCCGGCCGTCACGGCCGGTCCGCCGGTGGGCTTCTTGGTCGGCGTCGGCGTGGGCTTCTTGGTGGGGCTGGGGTTCGGGTTCGGCCCCGGGTCGGTGCCGCCGCCGCCCTTGTTCTTCATCAGGAACTGGTTGTCGGCGATGTTCCAGTGCGTGGCGAGGTAGCTGCCCGCCTTGGGACTGGTGTGGAAGTAGTCGTCGTGGTTGCAGTCCAGGATGTTCTCGGAGGCCTGGTTGGTGCAGATGTTGCGCATCTGCGGGTAGTACGGGGTGTCCGAGTAGCACATGACGTCGAACTCGTCGGTGCAGTGCGCGCCGCGGCTGGTGTTCGGGGCGCTGTTGTTGACCGCGCCCAGGTTGTGGCCGAGTTCGTGCGCGGCGGTGTGCCCGCCCCAGCAGCCGGAGTCGGTACGCCCGTACGAGGGGCCGAAGTTGCTCAGGTTGGCCTGGCCGGGGCGCTCGTCGCCGTTGAAGGTGCCGATGCCGCAGTAGACCTGACTGTCGGCGAAGATCATGTACTTGCGGTCGCGGCGGTCGAGCCCCTTGGCGGCGAGCGCGGCGTTGGTCGCGCTGAACTCCGCCAGCGCCGAGGCCGGGAGCTCGATGTTGAGCACGGTCGGGGTGCAGTCGGCGGCCGTCACGTAGCGGATGTGCCGGATCCCGCCGGTCTCCTTGGCGCTGGCCGCGTAGATGAGGTCGGCGTCGGCCGCCCACTTGCGGAACGAGGCGACGTACTCGGAGTAGCGGTCGCGGCCGGGAGCGTGGATGTAGACCACCTGGACGCGGTTGCCGGTGCTGCCGTCGCCGTCGCACTGCACGGTCTGGCCCGCGGGCCCGGCGGCGACGGCCTGGCCGCCGGCGGCCGAGGCCGCGGGGGCGGGCGCCTTCGCGGACGCGGCGGTGGCGTCGGCGGCGGGCGCGTCCTGAGGACGCCCGCCGCCTTCCGTGGTGGCCGGGTCGTCGGTCGCGGGCTTGGCCGGGTCGGCCGCCGGGGCCGAGGCCTGGACGGCCGGTGCGATGTCCTTGGTGATGTCGACGCCCTTGGGCGGGGCGTCGGGGCCGTGGGTGCAGTGGCCGGCGCCGGTGCGGTAGACGCCGACGCACTTGTCGCCCTTCGGCGCGACTTCGAGGCCGTCGTAGACCATGCCGCGCGCGCTCTCGTTGGCGGGCGCGTTGGCTATGGGCTCCGGTTCCTGGTCGCGGGCGGGGGCGGCGGCCGGCGCGGCGGCTTCCACTCCGGCGGCCTCCGTGGGGGCCGCGGCCTGGGCCCCGTCACCGCTTCCGGAGTACGCGATGCCTCCGGCTATCACCGCCGCCGCGGCCATGGCGGCGGTGAGGAGTATCAACCGCCTGGGTTTGCGGCGGTGTTCGCGCCGTCTGCGTCGTCCTGGCATGGGCACCTCAAATCGAGATCGGAACACTGGGTGCGCGGAAGCCTGCCAGACGAATGCGCCGGAGAATTCGGACAAAGAGGAGCGCGCCTCGAGAAATCGTTCCGTTACCTGTTGGTCAGATTTGACGAACCATCAAGTGCCAATAAAACAAGGACAGTTACGCGCGTCGCATGCGATTGGTCCAGTCCTTTAAGGGGTAGTCGTTATCGAACCGTAATATGAAGCGGAGTCTTGTTGACGGGAATTCAGTCAGCCATTCATCCAATAACTACCTGTCGAATTCCCTCCGTTACGACCCGTGAGGAACCGTCCGCATCCCGCTGCTAGTCACCGACAACGGGACAATCGGTGCCCGCCCGGGACGCGGGTGGGCCGCGGCGGGGCCGGGGACGACCGCCCCCGCCCGGCCCGTGGACGGCGGGTCAGGCTTCGGCGGCGCTCAGGTCGAGGCGGGCCAGGCGCTCGGGGTCCGTGAGGATGTCGAGGGCAGTGATCCTGCCGTCCCGCACGGTGAACGCCATGACCGACAGCGGCCGGCCCTGCGACCGCGAGACCACGCCCGGCAGGCCGACGATCGGGTCGGGGATGCGCACCAGCCCGTCCTGGTCGTGCAGCGGGGCCTCGCGCCGCGCGGTCCGCGAGCGCGGCATGTCCAGGCACACCCGGCCGGTCACCGTGGTCAGCCGGCCGCCCAGGTTCTCCACCGCGTCGGCGTCCGAGCGGCTCAGCTTGAGCCAGGCCTCCTGGACGGCGCCCTCCGCCTCGCTGACCTAACCCGGCATGCGGTAGGCGACGGCCCGCAGGTGGCTGCGGTGCTCCTCGAACCGCCGCGCCAGAAGCTCGTGGTCGCTCATCCGTCACATCCCCGTGTTCCGTCGCGTCCGGTGCGGTAACGGACGATAAGCGACGGCCCGTTGCCACGGCGGCAGCGTGATCGTTTGAGTGGCTGACGGGTGACCGGGCGGCCGGGCGGTCACCGACCGATACGTGAGGCGAGTGGTCTGCATGCGGATGGCGCGCAGGACGGTTCTGCGGGCGGCTTCGGCCGGCGCCCTGGCGGCGCTGGCGGGCCGCCCCCCGACGGCCGCCGCGGCAGCGGCCGCCCCCGCGCAAGGCCCCCCGGCGGGGGACCCGGTCCGGCTGCGCTTCACCCGCGCCACCAACGGGTCGGCGACCGCCACCGCCACCGGTGACCGCGTCATCGCGGAGGTCCAGAACATCCTCTGGTCCCTGCCCGCCGACGGATCGCCCGCGACCCCGCTCACCCCGCCCGACCTGGAACCCGGCCGCCCCGTCTTCTCCCCGGACGGCCACCGGGTGGCGATGAGCGCCTACCGCGGCGGCACTTTCCACATCTGGGTGATGCGCCCCGACGGATCGGGCCTGCGCCCGCTCACCGACGGGCCGTTCGACCACCGTGCGCCCGCCTGGTCACCCGACGGCCGCACCCTCGCCTTCTGCTCCGAACGCGGCGGCGATCCGGTCGCGGGCAGCCCGTACCGGATCTGGACGGTCACGGTCGCCGACGGCCGCCTGCGCCGCCTGACGGGCCTGCCGGGTCAGTCCGGCCCCGGTCAGGGCGGCGGCCCGGCCGGCCGGCAGGACGAGGCGGGCGCGTGGGAGGACTTCGACCCCGTCTGGTCGCCGGACGGCTCCCGGGTGCTGTTCGTCCGCGGCACGCTCACCGGCGAGAGCCTGACCGCCCGGACCCTCGCCTCCGTCTCCGCCGACGCCCAGGGCCCCGTACGGACCGAACACACCGTCGGGGACGGCAGCCTGCGCACCCCCGCGCTCTCCCCGGCCGGGCGCACCGCCTGGCTGTCCGCCGCCCCGGGCCCCCGGAAGGCCGAGAACCTGAGCCTGTACGTGGACGGCCGCCGGGTCGCCCTGGACGGGGACCTCGCCCCCGCACCGCCGCGCTGGATCGGCGACGACCGCCTGTTGATCACCCTCGACGGCCGCTTCCTGGTGATCGAACCGGGCCGGGACACCACCGGCCGGGTGATCCCCCTCGACGCCACCCTCGAAGTGACCCGCCCCCGGCGCCGGTTCAAGGAGTACGCCCTGGAGGCCGGGCGGAGCCGCCCGGTACGCGGCATCCACCTGCCGTGCCTGTCGCCCGACGGCCGCAGCATCGCCTTCGCCGCGCTCAACGCCCTGTGGATCGCGCCCGTCACCGGCGGTGCGCCGCGCAGGATCGTCCAGGCCCCCGCCACCGCGTACGTCCAGGGGCCGGTGTGGACCCCGGACGGCCGCGCCCTGGTCTACACGGACGACCGCGAGGGGCTGAACACCGTACGCCGCAGGGAACTCGACGGCGGCCGCGAGAGCTTCCTCGCCGCGGGCGGCCGCGTCTACGGAGCCCTGTCGCCCGACGGCGGGCGGCTCGCCTGCCTGGACCTCGCCGGACGGCTCCTCGTCCGCGACCTCGCGACCGGCGCCGAGACCCCCCTGGCCGCCGCCCTCGGCGGCGGCGGCCTGCCCGGCCCGCCCAGCTGGTCGCCCGACGGACGGTACGTCGCCCTGTGCGACCGCAACCGCCTCAGCCGCCGCTTCCGCGAGGGCTACAACCTGATCCGGATCGTCGACACCACCACCGGCTCCGCCCGCCTTCACGCGCTCGCCCCGCACGCCTCCCTCTCGGACCGCTACGCCTCCGGCCCGGTCTGGTCCCCCGACGGCCGGTTCCTGGCCTGCGTCAGCGAGTCGGCCCTGTGGCTGCTGCCCGTCGCCCCCGACGGCACCCCCGCCGGCCCGGCCCGCCCGCTCACCGACGAGCCCGCCGACCACCCCTCGTGGTCCGCGGACTCCCGCACCCTCCTCTACCAGTCAGGCGCCCGGCTGCGCCTGCTCACCCTGGACGGCTCGGGCGCGCCCGCCGCCGGACCCCGGACCGTGCCGCTCGCCCTGAGCCACCGCCGGCCCGCCCCCGTCGACACCGTCGTGCACGCCGGACTGCTGTGGGACGCCACCGGCCGCCCGCCCCGCGCCGACGTCGACATCCTGATCAGCGGCGGCCGCATCACCGCCGTCGAGCCCCACCGGCCCGGCCGCCGCGCGGCGCGCCTCGTCGACGCCTCCGCCGACACCGTCCTGCCCGGCCTGTGGGACGCGCACGTCCACCCGTACCCCTACACCTACGGTGCCCGGCAGGGCGCGCTGCACCTCGCGTACGGGGTCACCACCGCCGTCTCCCTCGGCGGCTCGGCCTACGAACAGGCCCGGCTGCGCGAGGACATCCGGGCCGGCCGGCTCACCGGGCCCCGGCTGCTGGCCGGCGGCGAGCTCCTCGACGGCTCCCGGGTCGCCTACACCATGGGCCGCGCCCACCGCACCCGCGCGGGGTTCGCCCGCTCGCTCGCCCGGGCCGAGGCGCTGGACTGGGACTTCGTCAAAACCTATGTCCGTGCCCCGTACGCGTTCATGGAGGAGGCAGCCCGGTTCGCGCACGACCGGCTCGGCGTGCTCGCCGGCTCCCACCTGTGCGCCCCCGGCGTACAGGCCGGCCAGGACCTGACCACGCACCTGGTGGCGACCGAGCGCGCCGAGTACGGCCACGGCGCCACCCCGGCGGGCCACACCCACCAGGACACCCTGGAGGTCTACACCCGGGGCGGCTTCGACCTCATCGCCACGCCCTTCACGGCCCTGCCGCTGATCGGAGCCGATCCGGCGCTCGCCGCGGACCCCCGGGTGACGGCCCTGATGCCGCCCTGGGACGTGGAGGCCGTCCGGGCGGCCGCCGCCCACCCGCCGACCGCGGAGCAGAACGAGGTCCTGGAACGGGAAGTCACCACCTACCGGCGGCTTCTGGCGGGCGGCGGCCGGCTGGCGCTCGGCACCGACGCCCCGCTCACCCCGGTCGGCCTCCACCTCCACCTGGCCCTGCGCGCCCTGCACCGGTACGGACTGTCCCCGGCGGAGGCGCTCACCACCGTCACCCGCACCCCGGCCCGCGTGTTCGGCGTGGCCGACCGCCTCGGCACGGTCGAGGCCGGCCGGATCGCCGACCTCACCCTCGTCGACGGCGACCCCTTCACGGACTTCGACGACCTGGTCCGCGTACGGGCGACCGTGCGCGGCGGGATCGTCGGCGAACGGGCCACGCTGGAACGGGCCTTCACCCGGTCCGCCGCCCCCGGTACGGCCGGCGAGCCGGCCCGGCCCGCCGGGGACTGGAGCGCCGTCCTGGACCAGATGCTCCGCGACGGCTGCTGTACGGACGCGGGCTAGGCGGTCTTGGCGGTCTATGCGTTCTAGCCGAGCGGCAGGAGGCCGGGGCGCTTCGCGGTGCGGCCGTCGCCGGAGGAGCGGCCGCGCAGCCGGCGGCCGATCCACGGGCCGAGGAACCCGGCCACCCAGCGCAGTTCGGCTCCCGCGGTCCGCAGTGGGCCGGGCGCCCGCCGCGGCGGCAGGGGGAGGGTCCAGGAGTCGTCGCTGCCGGGAAGGCCGACGGCCTCGGCGAGGGCGGCCGCGATCCGCGCGTGCCCGAGCGCGCTGACGTGCAGGCGGTCCGCGGTCCACAGCCGCGGATCGGTGGCGACGGGCTGCGCGGCGATCTCGGCGACCGTGACCCCGTGCCGGGCGGCCGCATCGCGGACGCGGTCGTTGAGGGCGTACACGCGCGAGGCGATCGGCCGGGCCAGCGGTGCGATCTCGCCCAGGTCGGGGACGGTCACGGTCATCACACGGGCCCCGGCTGCCGTGAGCGCCGCGTACATCTCCTCGAGGTGCCCGGCGACCTCGTCGGCGTCGAACCGGGGCCGGAGCAGGTCGTTGACCCCGGCGACGACGGTGACCAGGTCGGGGCGCAGGGCCAGGGCGGGCGCCAGCTGTTCGGCGCGGACCTGGCCGGCCAGGCGCCCGCGCACGGCGAGGTTGGCGTAGCGCAGTCCGGGGCTCGCGGCCGTGAGGTGTTCGGCGAACCGGTCGGCGAAGCCCCGCAGTCCGGTGGTGTCGTCGCCGTCGCCTATCCCCTCGGTCTGGCTGTCGCCCAGGGCTACGTAGCGAAGATACGTACCGTTCGTCATGATTGCTGGTCCTTTCCCCCGGTCAGTCTTTCCCTCAGGACGGCCGCGGTCCGCAGGCACCAGTCGCGGTGGCCCTGCTCGAAGGCCACACCGCGCAGGCAGGTCAGGTAGCCGCCGATCCGCTCGCCGCGCCGGAGGAACTCCGCCTCGTCCGTGTCGCCGCGCATCCGCCGCAGCAGGGTGTCGAGCAGTTCCAGCTTGGCCTCGGCGGCGAGCGCCCGGGCTTCGAGCTGTTCGATCACCGGCCGGGTCCCGATGCGGTCGGCGGTCTGCACCTTGACGAGCAGGTCGTCGCGGATGACCGAGGGCTTGGCGGCGGCCGCCGCGAACTCCTCCAGCGCGGCGCGACCGGCGTCGGTGACGTGGAAGAGGCGCTTGTTGGGCCGGTTCTCCTGGACCACCTGGCGGCCCGCCACCAGGCCTTCCTTCTCCAGCTTGGCCAGCTCGGCGTACAGCTGCTGGGGGACCGCGGGCCAGAAGTTGGCGACGCTGACGTCGAACACCTTGGCCAGCTGGTACCCGCTGTACTCACCGTCGAGCAGCGCCGCCAGCACGGCGTGTCGCAAGGCCATCGCGGCAGCCCCTTCCCTTGCCTCGTCCGTCCGGTGCATCATACTCAAGAAAGTGACTAGTCATATCCTTGAGTATCAGGAGGGGTCATGGAGACTGCCGAACGCTTCCGCGCCGCCGTGGAGAAGCGCGATTTCAGCGTGCTGGACGACCTGTTCACCGAGGACATCCGGTTCTACAGCCCGGTGAAGTTCACCCCGTTCGAGGGAAAGCCGATGGTGCTGGGCCTCTTCGGCGTCCTGCTGCGCGTGTTCGAGGACATCCGCTACGTCGGCCACCTGGAGGGCGTGGCCGAGACCGGGGCCGACGGCACGCAGGCCCCCACCGAGATCCTGCCCTTCCGGGCGGTGGTGGACGGCAAGCAGATCCACGGGATCGACATGCTCCAGCTCGGCGAGGCGGGCCGGGTCAAGGAGTTCACCGTGATGGTCCGCCCGCAGTCCGCCGTCCAGGCGCTGGGCCAGGCGGTCCTGGCCGGCCTGGTGGCCGACGGCCTGGTCCCCGACCCGGCCCAGTCGGGCAAGCCGTAGCCCAGGCGCCGAACGGCCTGCGGCCTAAGGCCTCTTCTCGCCGTCGGCGAGGATGAGGTCGGCGGCGTAGTGCGGGCACGCCGCGGTGTGCCAGGTCACCGACAGCGAGTCCGCCACGGCGCTCAGGGTCCGCGCGACCCCTTCCTTGTCGGTGGCCCGGCAGTACGGGCAGACAACGGTCCTGGGGCGCAGAAAATCGAGCATGGTCACGTCCTTCCCGCGGGCAGTGTGCGCACGGACTGGTCCAGAAGTATCAAATCCCGGCGCGATCGGGTCGCGATACCCACGAGTACGCACAAACCGTTCTCATCAGACTCCGCGGCCGAGTTGTCAGAGCTGCCTGGCAGGATCGGAGGCATGAACCTTCCCGTCCCTCTTCCGTCGGAACCCCACAGGTCGGAGGCGTACGCCGACTGGGTGCGCGCCCACGCCCCGGGCGCGGAAGCCGCCGCGGCCGGCCTGCTCGCCGACGTGCGCGACCGCGTGGCGCGCGCGTACCCGAAAGCGGGCCGCGCCTTGGACGGGATGACCTCACTCGCCCGGGGGCTGCCGCCGGCCCATCTGCCCTGGTTCTGGGACACGATGGCCCACCGCCTCGTCTCCTGGGACCCGAAGACCGCCGGGCGCGCCTACACCCTGGCGCGCGCCGCCGAGCGGGAGCACGCCCTGCCCGTCGACCCCGCCTGGCGCCGGGAGAACGCGCTGCTGCTCGCCCGCGCCGGCGCCCTGCCCGCCAAGGAGTTGAGCGGCCATCAGGGATGGCTGGCCGAGCAGCTCGCCCCCGCCGACGCACACGCCGAGTACGTACGGGTCCTCACCGCCTGGGCCGCCTCGCCCGGGGAACCGCCCGCCGACCTGGCCCGCAGGGTCCGGGCGTCGGCGCGCGCCGCCGGGCTCGGCCCGGCCGACGAGGCGCGGGTGCTGGCCCCGCTGATCGGCGCGGCGCGCGGGAAGGCCGTACCGGACACCCTGCTCGACGCGGTCGCCGCGCTGCTGGCCGACCACCCGCAGGACGACGAGGCGAACGCCCGGCTGCTGGAGGTGTTCCCGGAGTCGAGGAACGACGCGGCGGCCTGGCTGCGGCTCCTGCTGCGCTCGGGCGCGGCCGGCGCGGCGGCCGCCGGGCGGATCACCCCGGAGGGCGGCCTCGCCGCCTGGCTGGGGCGCTACACCCGGGCGTACTCCCACCGCAGGGAGCCGTACGGGGGCGTGTCCCGGCAGCCGATGCCGCCGGAACTGCTTGACCTGGCGGCCCGGTTCGCACCCCGGCTGCGCGCGGCCGGACAGCCCCTCCGGCTGCACGAGGACCGCTACCACTGGCCCGGCCTGGACGCGGACCTGCTCGACCTCTGCCTCGCCGAAGGGCTCGCGGTGGAGGACCCGGGCGAGGCGGTCCGGCTCCACTTCTGGGGCGAGCGGTCGCGGCGCGACCTCAAGGCCCTCGCGGCCGACCCGGTGTTCGGGCCGCGGCTGGAGGGCACCGTGCACGCCGGACTGCGGGGCACGGGCACGGCGATCACCCGGCTCCCGGAGAACGCGGGCATCGCCGCCGAAGTGCACAGCAGGATCGAGAGCCTGATCGGCGCGCTGTCGGGCGGCGGACTGGCCGCGGCGGACGAGGCCGTGGGCGAACTGCACGGCCTGCTCGACCGGCCGACGGCCACGGCCCTGGAGGGCATCGAGGAGGTACTGGCCTCCCTGGACCTGACGGGCTCCCTCGCGCGCACCCT
The DNA here is from genome assembly GCF_042719495.1 of Streptomyces sp. NPDC058525. NCBI lineage: Bacteria > Bacillati > Actinomycetota > Actinomycetes > Kitasatosporales > Streptomycetaceae > Streptomyces > Streptomyces sp. NPDC058525. Next base: position 5,901 of record NZ_JBHXNP010000092.1, on the reverse strand, counting down.
GCGCGCCGGCCTCCCCGAGGAGCTGGGCTGGCCGGCACTGGACACGGCGCTCGCCGGCTTCGCCCCCAGCGGGCTCGCGGGCGTCACCTGCACCTGGCCCGTCCTGACGCTCTACGACCGGGAGGGCGCCGTCGCCGTCGGTCCCTCGGAGGTGCGCGCGGCCTGCGCGTTCCGGCTGCCCGAGGAGGCCACGCACCACGCGGTCCACTTCGCGGGCGGCCAGTTCCTGGTGAGCTGGACGACGGACCCCAAGAGCCCCTTCGCCACCCACGCCTTCTGGTCCGGCAGCCCGGACGAGGTGTTCCGGCCGGAGCAGTCGCGGGGGCTGCGGCCCTACCAGGGCAGCATCCAGGGCGGTTTGGGCTACCAGTTCGAGAGCGCGGACGGCGCGGGCCGGCACGACGGCGAGGGGGTCCTGCGGCCCGGCGGCCGCGAAGGCATCCGGCACCACGACTTCCAGATGGGCGACGGCTCCGGCATCTGGAGCTCCGAGGTCTTCTCCTCGGGCGACGACTGGGCCCGTGTCGACCCCGTGACCGGGGTGCGCGCCGCCGAGGCCACCCTGCCCGAGTTCCACCGCACGGCCGAGCCGCCGCCCGGAACGGCCCTCTTCCGGGACCAGCTGACGCTGGCGGCCCTGCCGGCGGGCGCAACCGCCTCGCCCCTGGGCCAGGACGGGAACCTGACGGGCTGCCGGGTGCTGTACCGCACGCCGTACGCGGGCCCCTCGCCCAGCGACTTCCTGCTGGAGGGGATCGACGGCCGGCGCGCCCGCTACCGCAGCAGGCGCCCCGGCCGCCGCCCCTGGGGCATCGTCCGGATGCCCCAGGGCGGCGAGGACGCCGTGCTCGCGGGCGAGTCGGCCATCCGCTGCCACGCCGCCGAGGACGGCTCCCTGCTGTGGGAGGTGCACGGCCTGCACGGCCCCGACCGCTCCTACCGCGACCGGCCCTCCTCCCACAGCGCGGGCCCGGTACCGCCGCCCGCCTACTGGCACTTCCTCGCCCCCCGGGACGAGCCGTCGTCCAAGGCACTGCGCGCGATCGGCGACGAGGCCGTACGGGCGCTCCTCGAAGCGGCCGGCGAAGCGGGCGTGCGCGCCGTGATCGGCCGGGCGCTGCCCGAGGTGACCGAGCCGCGCGTGGTGGACGGCGTGGTCCGCGCGGCGCTGCTCGCCGCCGACGTCCGGCGGCGGCGCGAGGAACTGTCCCGCCGGGTCGGCATCATGCGCTCCGGACCGGTGGTGCGGCTCGCCGAGCCCGTCGCGGACACCGTGCTGGCCCCCGCGCTCGGCGGGCTGCTGCCCGAGGTCCGGCCGTACGACGCCTTCGTGCCCGGGCCGCATCCCGCGACCCTGACGGCGCTCGCCGCGGACGGCCGCCACCTGCGGGGCGAGATCGACGACGAGACGCGCCGGCTGGCCCTGCCCGCCACCCCGGCCGAATGGGCCGCGCTGCTGGGCGGCATCGACGCGGTGGCCTGGCGGGCCGCCGTCGACACCACCGCCGAGGCGGAGCGCGCGGCCCTGGCGGCCCTGCTGGAGACGTGGAGCGGCCAGCCGTACGCCGAGCACGGCAGCCGGTGGCGCACCGGCCGGGCGCCCGAGGCCGAGCTGGCACACTGCCGGGCGGCAGGCGGTCGCGTGGCCTCCGGCCCCGAACGCAGCGGCCTGGCACGGTTCGTACAGCCCGCGGCCGACCCGGCGCCCGGGGCCGGAGCGGGAGCTGGGGCCGCCGATCCGGCGGACCCGGCGGACCGCGCGTACGAGACGGTCACCATCGGCCGGGACGACGCGGCGCGGCTGCCGCGGCTGCTGCGCACGGTGGCCGAGCGGGGACCGCTCGCGCTGCCTTCCGAGGCACTGGAGCTGTTCTCGCGGCGTACGGGAGTCCGGCGCCCGATCGCCGCCCTGGTCCTCGGCGGGCTGCCCCGGCGGGCGAACCACGACGAGCACCTCAAGCTGCTGCGCGCGGCGCCGTACAAGGCCAACCAGGCCGCGGCCCGCCAGTACGACGACTTCTGCCACCGCCTGGGCGACGCCGGGCGGCGTGCGCTGCTCGCGGCGGGCCTACCCGAGGACCCGGCCGGGGTGTGGGAGGAGGGCGCGATGGCCGCGGCGGCCGAACGGATGGCCGCGGTCTGGGCGGAGCGGCTCGGCACCACCCCGTATGTGGACGAGGAGCTCGCGGCCGCACTGGAGGCCGATCTGGGCCTGGGCGACGGCTGGGCCCGCGCGCTGGCGGCCGGGGGAGCCGCGGCGGCCGGGACCCCGGGCGGCGGGTACGTCCTCGTGGGCAACCGGAGCGGCGGACTCGACCTGCACCACGCCGAGGCGGACGGCAGCGCCGGCCGCCGGGTGGGCGTCGCCGGGCCCTTCCCCGCCGAGCCCGCGTCCGTCGTGGCCTGGGCACTGACGGAGCGTCCGGTCGGCGACCCGGCGGTGCGCGGCGCAACCGCCCTGTACGGGGCCCTGCGGGCGCGGCTGGACGACCCGCGGACACTGATCCCGCTGTGCTGGAACGCGGCGCTGGGCCGCGCGGCGGTCCGGGACCCGGCCTTCCGCCCGTACGAGGGCACCGTCCTGCCCTGCCCCGAGCCGCCCTACCGGGAGGGCACCGAGCCGTCCGCGGCCTACGACGACGGGCTGTTCGTCGTCGCGTCCCCGGGCCGCGAGGTGTTCCTGCGCCCGGCCGCGCTGGCCGATCCGGAGCAGGTCGATCGCGCGGAGCGGCTCTGCGCCGAACTGGGCCTGCCCGGGGTGCTGGAGGCCCTCCGGCGGATCCTGGCCGTATGCGGTGAGGGCCCGGCCCGGATGGTGGCCCGGGCCGCGTCGACGCCCGTGCCGCCGGGCGGCTACGAGCTGAATCCGGCGCTCAGCGCCCCGGAGCTGGTCGCCGAGGTCGCGGGCACCCTCGGGGTCGGTGCGGACGCCGCCGCCCTGTACCTCCAGCTCCTGGCCCTGGCCCGGCCCACGGACCGCGGCGTCCGCCGCTGGAACGGCTGGACCCCCGCGCGCCACAAGGCGGCCCAGGCCGAACTGGAGGCGGCGGGCGCGATCCAGACCGGCAAGCGGGCCCGCGCGGGACGGACGGCCTTCGTGCCGGGGGAGTGGGCGGAGTTCAAGACCCCCCACCTGCCGCTGGAGACCGCCAAACTCCCCGCCCACGGGGTGTCCGCCGACACCTCGGACTTCCACGGCCCCTTCCAGCGCATCCTGCCGCCGGTCCCCGCGCACGAACTGTTCGCGACCGCCTGGGCGCGGGCCGGGGGCGGCTGACCCGCGGTCGGGCCGGGGGCGGCTGACCCGCGGTCGGGCCGGGGTCAGACCGCGCGGCCCGGCCCACGAGCGCACGATCCGGCCACCGTCAGCAGGCCGTCCGCCGTGGCCCCTGGCGATGGCCGACACATCCGCGGGTCCGAGTGTGGTGGGTACGCACATGGGAGCGGCGCGGGGCCGTCGCGCATGATTCCCGCCATGACAAGCGGAATCACTCCCGCGTTCGACGGGACAGCAGGTGCCGGCCTGGCGGGCCGCACCGCCATGGTGACCGGGGCCGGCAGCGGTATCGGGCGCGCCTGCGCCACGGCCCTCGCCGCGGCCGGGGCCCGCGTCCACGTCGTGGACATCGACGCCGACGCGGCCGCCTCCGTCGCCCAGCGGATCGGAGGCGTCCCGCACGTCGTGGACCTGGCCCAGGGCGCCCTCGTGGAGGGCCTGCCGGCCGACATCGACATCCTGGTCAACAACGCGGGGCTCCAGCACGTGGCGCCGCTGACCGAGTTCCCCCCGGACCGCTTCGAACTCATCCAGAAGGTGATGGTCCACGCCCCGTTCCTGCTGCTCCGCCGGACCCTGCCGCACATGCGGGCCCGGGGCTGGGGCCGGATCGTCAACATCTCCAGCGTGCACGGCCTGCGGGCCAGCGCGTTCAAAGCCGGATACGTGACGGCGAAGCACGCCCTGGAGGGGCTGAGCAAGGTCGCCGCCCTCGAAGGCGCCCCCCACGGCATCACCAGCAACTGCGTCAACCCCGGCTACGTGCGCACGCCCCTGGTGGAACGGCAGATCGCCGCACAGGCCGCCGCACACGGCATCGACGCCGACCAGGTGGTCGGCGAGGTGATGCTCAGCCGCTCCGCCGTCAAGCGGCTGATCGAACCGGAGGAGGTGGCCGCCGTCGCCGTATGGCTCTGCGGACCCCACACGGGCTACCTCACCGGCGCCTCGATCCCCGTGGACGGCGGCTGGACCGCCGCCTGAACACCGCTCCCCGACCCACCGCACACCTCCCCCTTCCCTCCCGTCCCCAGCCGAAATGTGGGTATCCCCGCCATGCCATCCCAGACATCCCGGACATCCCCGAACTCCCAGCCGTCCCAGCCGTCCACCGGCGGCATCGGCCGCGTCATCAGCGCCAGCCTCATCGGCACCACCATCGAGTGGTACGACTTCTTCCTCTACGGCTCCGCCGCCGCCCTCGTCTTCAACAAGCTGTTCTTCCCCAGCAGCGAACCGCTCGTCGGCACCCTCCTCGCCTTCCTCACCTACGCGATCGGCTTCGCGGCCCGCCCGCTGGGCGGCCTGGTCTTCGGCCACTACGGGGACAAGATCGGCCGGAAGAAGCTCCTCGTGCTCAGCCTCCTCATGATGGGCGGCGCCACCTTCGCCATGGGCCTGCTGCCCACCCACGCGAGCATCGGCGTCGGCGCTCCGATCCTGCTGACCGTGCTGCGCCTGATCCAGGGCTTCGCCCTCGGCGGCGAGTGGGGCGGCGCGGTCCTGCTGGTCTCCGAGCACGGCGACGACAAGAACCGCGGGTTCTGGGCCTCCTGGCCGCAGGCCGGCGCACCCGGCGGCAATCTGCTCGCCACCGGCGTCCTCGCCCTGCTGGCCGCCGTCCAGTCCGACGAGGCCTTCCTCGCCTGGGGCTGGCGCATCCCGTTCCTGCTCTCCGGGGTGCTCGTGGTGATCGGCCTGTGGATCCGGGTGTCGGTCTCCGAGACCCCGCTCTTCCTCGAAGCCCAGGCCAAGGCCGCCGCCCAGGCCGCCGCGGGCACCGGCGGCGCCGAGAAGCCGCCCGTCGTGGAGGTGTTCCGGACGAACTGGCGGGGCGTGGTCACCGCGATCGGCACCCGCCTCGGCGAGAACATCTCGTACTACATCATCACCGCGTTCCTGCTCGTCTACGTGACCACCCACCTCGGCCTGTCCAAGAGCGACGGCCTGAACGCCGTCCTGATCGGCTCAGCCGTCCACTTCGTCACCATTCCGATGTGGGGCGCGCTGTCCGACCGGATCGGCCGCCGCCCGGTCACGCTGATCGGCTCGCTCGGCATGACCGGCTGGGCGTTCGCCTTCTTCGCGCTGCTCGACTCCAAGTCCTTCCCGGTCATCGCCGCCGCCGTCACGGTCGGACTGCTCCTCCACGGCGCGATGTACGGACCCCAGGCGGCCTTCATCTCCGAGATGTTCGACACCAAGGTCCGCTACTCCGGCGCCTCGATGGGATCCCAGCTCGCCTCCATCATCGGCGGCGCCCTCGCCCCGATCATCGCCGTGGCCCTGCTCGACGATTACGACTCCTCGCTGCCGATCTCGATCTACCTCGCGGCGGCCACGCTCATCACGAGCGCCACCGTCCTCGTCGCCCGCGAGACCCGCGGGCGTAACCTGGCCGGGCCGTACGCCGCGACCCCGGTGCCGGTGCCCGGCAGCCGCCGGGCCGGGGCCGACGCCGAGCTGACGTCCCCCGGCAACTAGCAAGGCAGCGCACCGCAGGCCGCCGCCGCGGGCGGCAGCGGCGGGCGGCCCCCGGCCCCCGGGAGCCCCCGGGGGTTATAAACAAAACCGAGCCCCCCCGACAATAGCAGTTCGGGGTTGGCGGGTTGTGGGGGTAATAT
>NZ_JBHXNP010000091.1:0-39697 GCF_042719495.1 Streptomyces sp. NPDC058525 | reverse complement strand
ACCCAGCCCCGCCGGCACCTCCAGCCCCGCCGGCGTTTGAGGCGCGGGGTCCGGGGCGGAGCCCCGATCTTTCAGCCCCGCCGGCGTTTGAGGCGCTGGGGGTCCCCCCAGCGGTAGCTGGGGGAGGGTCTGGGGGCGGAGCCCCCGGGGCTGGGATGGGGAGGTGGGTGCCGTCGGGGAGGGTCGCCGCGTGGGGGACCGAGGTCGTCGGGGCGTAGGAGGAGGCGAAGACTCCGTACGGCTGGGCCGGGCCCGGCGGGGACGTGACGTGGAAGCCGGGATAGCTGGCCAGGGCCAGCTCGATCGCCGCCGAGGTCAGATCGCGGCCCACCCGCTCGGCGGAAGGATCCCGCACCACCAGCCGCAGCAGCGCACTCGCCGTCTCCTCCGTCGGCGCGTCCTCGTGGTCGGTGCGGGACAGCGTCCAGGCCGCGTCGGCGACGCCCTCCAGCGCCTCGGACAGCTGCGCGCGGACCAGGGCCGCCTTGGCCTCGATGTCCAGGCCGGTCAGGACGAAGACGACCTCGTTGCGCCAGCCTCCGATGCGGGTGACGCCCACCTTGAGGGTGTCCGGAGGCGGTTCGCCGAGTACGCCCGAGACGCGGACGCGGTCGGGGCCGTCCTCGGAGAGCCGGACCGTGTCCAGGCGGGCGGTGACGTCCGGGCCGAGGTAGCGGACGCCCTGGGTTTCGTAGAGGAGTTGGGCGGTGACGGTGCCGGTCGAGACGACTCCGCCCGTGCCCGGGTGCTTGGTGATCACCGAGGAGCCGTCCTCGGAGACCTCCGCGAGGGGGAACCCCGGATGGCGGACGTCGTGTGCGGTGAAGAAGGAGTAGTTCCCGCCGGTCGCCTGCGTGCCGCATTCCAGGACGTGGCCCGCGACCACCGCGCCCGCCAGCCGGTCGTAGTCGTCCGGCGCCCAGTCGAACCACCAGGCCGCCGGGCCGCTGACCAGCGCCGCGTCCGTGACCCTGCCGGTGACGACCACGTCGGCGCCCGCCCTCAGGCAGGCCGTGATCCCCGCGCCGCCGAGGTAGGCGTTGGCGGTCAGCGCCCCTTCCCCGTACGGCATCAGGTCGTCGCCCTCGACGTGCGCGACGGTGACGGGTACCCCCGTCTTGGCGGCCAGCGCCCGTACCGCGTCGGCCAGTCCGGCCGGGTTCAGGCCGCCCGCGTTCGTGACGATCCGTACGCCGCGCTCGTGCGCGAGCCCGAGCCCCTCCTCAAGCTGGCGCAGGAAGGTCTTCGCGTAGCCGAGGTCAGGGTTCTTCAGGCGGTCGCGGCCGAGGATGAGCATGGTCAGCTCGGCCAGGTAGTCCCCGGTGAGCACGTCCAGCGGGCCGCCGGTCAGCATCTCGCGCAGGGCGTCGAAGCGGTCCCCGTAGAAGCCGGACGCGTTGCCGATGCGCAGCGGGCGACGGGGCCGGAGCGGGCCGAGGGGGCCGCGCGCGGCGAGCGGGTCGAGGGAGCCGTGCGGGTCGAGGGAGCCGCGCGCGTAGAGGGAGCCGCGCGCGTCGAGGGGGCCGGTGGTCATCGGGAGGCCTCCGGTGCGCGGCCGGGGCCCGCCGGGCCGGCGAAGGCCTGCGCGATGCCGAGCCAGCGGTCCGCGTCGGGGCCGGTCGCGGTCAGGGCCAGGTCGGAGCGGTGGGCCCGCTGGGTCACCAGGAGGCAGAAGTCGAGCGCCGGGCCGGTGATCCGCTGCGGGGCGTCCGGGGGCCCGTACGTCCACGGGCCGGAGCCGTCCGGGGCCTCGAGCTCGACCCGGAACTCCTCGGCGGGCGCGGGCAGTCCGCGTACGGCGTAGGCGTAGTCGCGGGCCCGTACGCCGATCCGGGCGACGTGCCGCAGCCGGGCGGTCGGGGTACGGCGTACGCCGAGCGCGTCGGCGACGTCCTGGCCGTGCGCCCAGGTCTCCATCAGCCGGGCGCTCGCCATGGAGGCGGCCTTCATCGGCGGCCCGTACCAGGGGAAGCGGGTGTCGGGCGAGGCGGCGGCCAGCGCCGCGTCGAGGTCGGTGCGCCCGGCACGCCAGAGGGCGAGCAGCTCGGCGGGCGGCAGCTTCGCGCCCTCCTCCGCGCCCTCGTCGACGAAGGACTCGGGTGCGGCGAGGGCCTCCTCGACCATGCGGCCGAAGCCGGCGGCGTCGGTGAGGGAGAGCAGGGCGGCCCGGTCGGTCCAGTGCAGGTGGGCGATCTGGTGGGCGATGCTCCAACGGGGCGCGGGCGTGGGCCGGGCCCAGTCGGGGTCGGGCAACTCACCGATCAGGGCGTCGAGTTCGCGCCCCTCCTCGCGCAGGTCCGCGCATACGGCGGCGGTGGCGGCAGCGGTGGCGGCGACGGCGGACGGATCGGGCACGGCGTGCTCCCCTCTCGGCGTGAGGGGAACACTGGCAGCCGCCACCAAAACAATCAAGCACGCTTGCATGGTTTTCTCGGAGGGTGGCGCGTTCCCGCCACCCTCGCCAACCGGGTGCGGATGAAAGGGAGTTGTGGACCTGTCCTGGCAGGTGCCGGTCTCCGGGCGGCGCGCCCACCCGGCGGGCCGGGACCGGACGGGCGCGATTCAGGCCGTAAGCCGGAAACTCGCGATACGTCACCGGATGTCCCGTCGATACTGGTCGTTCCGCTCCGGGCCCGGGCGAGCGCAGCACGTTCATGTCACTCGACGCAGACCACGACGAAGAGGATGAACTGACGTGACTCCAGCCGCCCCAAGCCCGCAACCTCCCCGGACCCCCTTCTCCCTCTACCCGGAACTCGACGCGAACGCCCTGCACGCCTTCGTCACGGCCCTGGAGAGCGGTGACGTCACCGGCCTCTCCCCCGCCCGCGCCGCCGAGATCGCCGAGGTCCGGTCCGTCGCCGTGTTCACCCGCGGCAAGGTGGCCGGCGCCGACGGGGACCTGCTCGACGCCGCGCTCTGGCGGCACACCGCGACCCGGGCCCGCCCGCTGATCGTGATGCCGTCACCGTGGACCAGCCTGGGCTGGCTCGTGTACGCCGTGCAGGCCACCCTCTTCGCAGCCCGCGGCTACAACGTCCTCGCCTACACCACCCGCGGCTTCCCCGGCTCCGAGGGCCAGGTGGAGGTGGCGGGCCCGCTCGACATCGCCGACGGCAGCCGGGCCCTGGACCACCTCATCGAGCGCAGCGCCGGCCCGGTGACGAAGGTCGGCTTCCTCGGGGACTCGTACGGCTCGGGCATCAGCCAGCTGGTCGCCGCGCACGACACCCGCGTCGACGCCGTGGTCGCGCTCAGCAGCTGGGGCGACCTCGGGGAGGCGTTCTACGAGAACTCCACCCGGCACGTCGCCGCCGTACGGGCCCTGCTGGAGGCGGCCGCGAAGGCGCGGCTGAGCCCGCAGACGCAGAGCGTCTTCGACAACGTCCTGGCCGACCGCGACATCCAGGGCACCCTGGCCTGGGCCGAGCAGCGCTCGCCCTTCACGCACATCAAGGAGCTCAACCGGCGCCAGGTGCCCGTCCTGTACGCGCACGCCTGGCACGAGACGCTCTTCCCGCCGAACCAGACGCTGAAGATGTTCAACGAACTGACCGGCCCCAAGCGGATGGTCCTGTCCATAGGCGACCACTCGGGCCCCGAGTCGTCGGGCATGTTCGGCCTGCCGAACCGCATCTGGACGGACGCCCACCGCTGGTTCGACCACCACCTGGGGGGCATCGACAACGGCATCGGCGACGAGGGCCAGGTGCTCAGCGAGGTCATGTGGAACAAGACCCTCGAACCCCGGCCGACCTGGCCCTCCCTCACCGAGCACACGCACCGGCTGTACCTGGCGGGCAGCGGGGACCTGGCGGAGTCGCCGGAGGCGGGCTGGACGGCCACCGTGCTGTGCGGGGTGGACACCCAGGCGACCGTCGCCGACGCGGTGGTCCTCGCCGGCTACGCGGAGATGGCCGGCCGGCCCAAGGTCTACCCGACGGGCGAGATCGACCGCTCGGTGGCCGCCGTATGGGCCTCGGCGCCGGTGGAGGAGACCACCCGGCTGCGGGGCACACCGAAACTGCGCGTCACCTACCGGGCGCCCAACCCCGGCTCCGCCTTCGTGGCGTACCTCCTCGACACCGCGCCCGCCGGCACGGCGCACATCGTCACGCACGCCCCGTACACCGACCTCGACTCGCCGCCCGACAGCCTGATCAGCGCGGACATCGAGCTCCAGGCCACCGCGTACGACGTCCCGCGCGGCAACCGGCTGCTGCTGGTGATCGACGCCCGCGACCCCTTCTACGGTGACGCCAACCTGCCGCGCGCGACGCTGGCCTTCACCTCACCGGAGGCGACGCCCTCGTACCTGGACCTGCCGCTCGGCTAGCCGGAGGGGGTACGCCCCGCCCGGGCCACTCCCCCGTGGCGGGCCGGGCGGGGCGTACGGTCTCAGGGGCGGCGGTCTCAGGGGCGGCGGTCTCAGGGGCGGCGGGTGAAGTCCATCGTCCAGTTCTGGATCCAGCCGGTGCCGCCGTCCAGGGAGAAGAACTGCTCCCAGCGCGGCGACTGCCCCGGCCGCGTCCCCGACCACACGAAGCGCACGCGGACCGGCTTGCCGTCGTGCGTGTCCTCTCCCTCGAAGACCCCGAGCCCGTCCTCGAACCGGCCGACGACGGGCGGGAACAGGACGCCGGTGCGGCGGCTCGACCAGTACAGCGACCACTGCTCGCGCTCCCGGTCGAAGAGGCGCAGCGTCAGACCGCCGAAGCCCTTCGTCGGGAAGTCGATCTCGTCGAAGCTGGCGCCGCCGTCGAAGTGGCGGGAGATGCGGGAAACGGCCGGGAACTCCTCCCACGCGCTGTCCGCGTCGAGGAAGTCGGTGCGCCAGCGGTTGGCCACGTCCCAGGTACCGGCGATGAAGTCGAAATCGTTCATGCGAGGACCGTAGGAGCACTTCACTGACACCATGTGTCAGTGAAGTCGAGCCGCTTGCTGTCGATCCTCCTCCTGCTCCAGACTCGCGGCCGGATGACCGCCGCCGAGCTCGCGCACGAGCTGGAGGTGTCCGTCCGTACGGTCTACCGCGACGCGGAGGCGCTGGCCGCGGCGGGCGTCCCGCTGTACGGGGACGCCGGGCACAGCGGCGGCTACCAGCTGCTCGCCGGCTACCGGACCCGGCTGACGGGGCTCAGCACGGGCGAGGCGGAGGCCCTGTTCCTGACCGGAATGCCGGGCCCGGCGGCGGAACTGGGCCTCGGCCAGGCCCTGTCGGCGGCCCAGCTGAAGCTGCGGGCGGCGCTGCCGCCGGAGCTGCGCGCGCAGGCCGACCGGATGCGGGCCCGCTTCCACCTGGACGCGCCGGGCTGGTACGCGGAGCACGAGGAGACCCCGTACCTCGCCGAGGTGGCCGACGCCGTGTGGCAGGGCCGGATGATCGAGGTGCTCTACCGGCGCTGGAAGGAACCCAGGGAGGTGACCCGCCTGCTCGCCCCCTACGGCCTGGTCCTGAAGGCGGGCCGCTGGTACCTGGTGGCGGGCCCGGACGGCGCCCGCACGTACCGGGTGGACCAGGTCCTGTCGGTGACCCGGACGGCACTCACGGCGGAACTCCCCGAGGGCTTTGACCTGGCCGAGCACTGGCGCCGCACCCAGGAGGACTTCCACGCGCGGCTGTACCCGGAACAGGCGGAGGTACGCCTCTCCCCCCGCGCCGCATCCCTGCTGACGGGCCCCCAGGCCCGAGCCCTGACCACCACGGGCCACCCGGACCCGGACCGCCCCGGCTGGACCCGCGCGACCCTCCCGATCGAGTCCCACACCCAGGCGGAATCCCAGTTCCTGTCCCTGGCCACAGACGCGGAGGTCCTCTCCCCACCATCCCTCCGCGCCCGCATCCAAACGACCCTGTCGCAACTGACGGCCCGCTACGACCTGCCGGCGACCGCCTCTCAGTAGGCTGACTCGGTGATTCGGACTGTGGTGCTGGACGTCGGCGAGACACTGACCCGCGACGATCGCTACTGGGGAGCCTGGGCCGACTGGCTCGGCGTGCCCCGGCACACGCTGTCGGCGCTGGTAGGGGCCGTGGTCGTGGACGGCCGCGACAACGCCGACGCGATCCGCCTCCTGCGCCCGGGCATCGACCTGGCCCGCGAGTACGCCGCCCGCGAGGCCGCCGGGATGGGCGAGCGGCTCGATGAAACCGACCTGTACGAGGACGTCCGCTCTTCCTTGACCGCGCTGCGGGCCACGGGGGTGCGTGTGATCGTGGCGGGCAACCAGAGCACGCGCGCTGGCGAACTGCTCCGCGGGCTGCACCTGCCGGCGGACCTCGTGGTGACATCCGCGGAGTGGGGCGTGGCCAAACCGGACCCCGCGTTCTTCGCGCGCGTGCTGGAAGTGTCCGGCGCCTCCGCCGCGGAGACCCTGTACGTCGGCGACCACCCGCAGAACGACGTCTTCCCCGCAGCAGCGGCCGGGCTGCGCACCGCCCACCTACGCCGAGGCCCCTGGGGACACTGGTGGGCGGACGATCCTCACGTCCGCGCCTCCGCGGCCTGGTCCATCGACTCCCTGGCCGAACTCCCCGACATCGTCAAACCGTAGATCTCGGCACCGGCCCCGCCGCTACGGTGCGGACATGGCCGACCACATCGGGCAGCGCATCGCCTCACGGCGCCAGGCCCGACGCATGACCCAAGCCGATCTCGCTCGCGAGTCCCACGTCTCCCTCCCCATGATCAAGGGCTGCGAGCGGGGCGTCCGTACACCTGGTCCGTCCACGCTGGAGGCGATCGCCACCGCACTCGGCGTGGACGCCTCCCGCCTCGACCCGGCGCGCGTCGGGTCAAGCCGCCGCGCCCACGCGGCCCTGCCCTCGATCTCAGCGGCCATCGCGGGCCACGACATCCCCCTCGCCGCGCCCGGCAGGGCACGGGCCCAGCTCAGGGCCGACGTCGACACGGTGGTCGGGTGGCGGCTCTCCGCCCAGTACGGCCTGATCGCGGCCCGGGCACCCGGGCTGCTCGGGGACGTTCTGGCACACCTGCACTCAGCCTCGGGCATCCGACGTGCGGAAACGGCCCGCCTCGTCGTCGCGACGGCGCGGGCGGCCGATGCGGTGGCCTACAAGTTCGGAGCACACGACCTCTCCGCTCGGCTGATCGACGTGATGCGATGGGCAGCCGTCCGAGCCGACGACCCGGACCTGCTCGCCACGGTGGCTTACGTCCGGGCGGAAACCTTCCTCGCCGCCCGCGCGCACCAGGCCGGCCGCATCACTCTGGAGCAGGCTCTGGACAGCGGCCCCGCGCCGAAAAGCCCGCAATCGGCCGCCACCCGGGGCGCGCTGCACATGCGGACGGCCGTGATCGCCGCGCGCGCGGCCGAACCGGATGGTGCGCACGGTCACCTCCGTGAAGCCCGAAGGCTCGCCGAGAAGCTTCCGGAGCGGATCTACCTGGGCACCGCCTTCGGACCGTCCAGTGTCCGCATCCACGAGGTGGCGGTCTCGGTCAGCCTCGGCCGGGACCACATCGGCCACGTCCTCGACCTCGCCCGGGAGTGGAGGCCCGGCGAGGAGATCCCGGCGGAGCGCAGGTCCGGTTTCTGGATCGAAGTGGCGCGCGCACAGCTGTGGTCAGGGAACCCCGACGGAGCGTTCGAGTCGCTCAAGGAGGCCCGCAAGCACGCTCCGCAGCACGTGCGCGAGCATCCGTGGGCCCGAGAGGACATCGCGAAGATCCGCCGACTCAAGCGGGCCGACACCGAGTCGTTGACCGCGTACGCCGAGTGGATCGGCGCCGTCTGAGCAACCCCTCGAAGGGATACGGCTTGTATCCCCTCGGCTGCCCGCCTGACTCCACCATCTGACGACAACAGGCAGATGGGAGAGTGCGTGACCACCGATGGAACCCCCACGGACGCCGGCCTCGCCGGGCGGTGCGACGGATGGTGCTGGGGCACTCCCCAGCCCAGCCAGGCCCTCCTCGACCGCGCCCGCGTCGGCTGGGAACGCTTCGTGCGCTCCTTCACGGAGCCGTCCGATGACTGACCGGTACGCCTACGTGCCCCACCGCCTGCTGCGCCGCCGTGTGCGCGATGTCGCCTCCGGCGTCGAGGGGGAGCTGATGGCCGTGATCAACGAGAACGTCTCAAACTCCACCCACGAGCACTGGGTGGAACTCGCGTACGTCCGAGCCGCCTCCGGCCGCGAGTTCTCCACCGCTGTGGACAACATCGAACCGGCCGGATGACAGCCGCGCAGCGACCGTACGGCCATCGCCCAGCCCCCGACGGCGGCCGGCCGCCGAGCCGAGGGAAGCGCGTAGCGATCCGACGCGTCCGCCGGGCTCGGCAGGGGATCAGGAGGCCCCGTACAGCCTCCCGCCTCAGCAGACCTGGCCCGGTTCGGCCGCCGCCGTGGCTTTGAGGAGGTCGCGGAGGAGGTCGAAGTCGACCTTGGCGGGGTTGCGGAAGCGGAGGCAGGCTTTGCCCATGTCGTGGGTGGCCAGGCGGTCCGCGAAGGCCTCGCGGATGTCCGTGCGCATCAAGTAGAAGGAGATGTACTGCTTCTGGTTCGCCCAGGCGATCTCCCCGGCCTCCTCGCCCGGCCGGACGTACGCCGGCATCCCGTACGCGATGACCTCCTCGAAGCCCGGCAGTTCCGTCAGGCACAGCTCCCGCAGGAGGGTGAGGGCCTCGCGGCGGGCGTCGGGGACGGCGGCGAGGTAGGCGGCGGCATCCATCAGGCGACCTGCTTCCGGGTCTGGGAGCGGACCGCCCCCATGCTGGCGGCGATCACCAGCGCGATGGCCAGGGCGTCCAGGGCGGACATGGCCTGGTTCAGTACGAGGAAGCCGGCGGTGGCGGCGATGGCCGGTTCCAGGCTCATCAGGATCGCGAAGGTCGGCGCCGGGAGCCTTCGCAGGGCGAGCAGTTCGAGGGTGTACGGCAGTACGGACGACAGGACGGCCACGCCCAGGCCCAGCGCGAGGGTGCTCGGGACCAGCAGGGCCGAGCCGGCTTCGACGATGCCCAGCGGCAGCGACAGGACGGCGGCGACCGCCATCGCCAGGGCCAGGCCGTCCGCCTGCGGGAAGCGGCGGCCCGTGCGCGCGCTGAAGACGATGTACGCCGCCCACATCGCGCCCGCCCCGAGCGCGTAGGCCGCGCCCACGAGGTCGAGGCCGCCGAAGCCGGCCCCGCCGTGGCCCGCCAGCAGCACGACTCCGGCCAGGGCCAGGCCCGCCCAGAGCAGGTTCACCAGGCGCCGGGAGACGATCACGGACAGGGCCAGCGGGCCGAGCACCTCCAGGGTGACGGCCGGGCCGAGCGGGATGCGGTCGATGGCTTGGTAGAAGAGGCCGTTCATGCCCGCCATGGCCACACCGAAGGCGATCACCGTGCCCCAGTCGGCGCGGAGGTAGCCGCGCACCTTGGGGCGGCACAGGAGCAGCAGCACGAGAGCGGCGGCCGCGAGGCGCAGGGTGACCACGCCCGCCGCGCCCGCCCTCGGCATGATCATGACCGCGAGGGCGGCGCCGAACTGCACCGAGATCCCGGCCGAGACCACCAGTGCGACCGGGCCGAAGCGGGAGCCGGTGGGACCAGCCGAGCCAGTGACGGGCGTGGCGGTGGTCGCGGCACCGGCCGGGGCGGCCGTGGCCGGGGTGGCCGGTGCCGGGGTGGCGTTCGACGTCGGGGTGGCGTTCGACGTCGGGGAGGCGGAAGGTGCGGGCATTTATCCAGGTTAGTGGTTCGTAAGGAGTGTTGTCGCGTGTGTTGCCTTACACGGGAGTCTCCTCCTGCCCGCCGTCCGGACCGCCCTCCAGCCCCTCCGCCAGGAGTTCCGCCAGGTGCCGGGCCCGGACCCCGCCCAGCTGGGCGATCTGGGTGCGGCAGGAGAAGCCGTCGGCCTGGACCACCGCGTCCGGCGGGGCCGTGCGCAGTGACGGCAGGAGCTGTTCCTCCGCGCAGGCCACCGACACCTCGTGGTGGCCCGGCTCGAAGCCGAAGTTGCCGGCCAGACCGCAGCAGCCGCCGCTGAGCTCGCCGGTCAGCCCGGCCCGCTCGCGCAGCCGCCGGTCGGCGGCGTCGCCGAGCACCGCGTGCTGGTGGCAGTGGGTCTGGCCGACGACCGGCCGGTCGAGGCGGGGCGGCTGCCAGTGCGGCGCGTGCTCCTCCAGGGTCTCGGCGAGGGTCCGGACGGCCCCCGCCAGGGCCTTCGCCCGGGGGTCGTCGGGGAGGAGGGCGGGGAGGTCGGTGCGCAGGGCCGCGGCGCAGCTGGGTTCGAGGACGACGACGGGGCGGGGCCCGGGGCCGGGGCCGGGGCCGAGGTTCTCGCCGAGGGCGGTCAGGGTGCGGCGCAGGACCGCGCGGGCGCGGTCGAGGCGGCCGGTGGAGAGGTAGGTGAGGCCGCAGCACACCGGGCCGGCGGGAGTGGTGACGCCGAGCCCGGCGGCCTCGAGCACCCGCACCGCCGCGTGCCCGACCTCCGGGGTGAGGTACTCGGTGAACGTGTCGGGCCAGAGGACCACGGCAGGCGGGGTCGCAGGCGGGGTCTGGGCCGGGGTCTGGGCCGGAGCCGGGGCCGAGGTCTGGGCCGCGTTCGGGGCCGGGGCCGGGGTCTGGGCCGGAGCCGGGGCCGAGGCCGAGGTCTGGGCCGGAGTCTGGGCCGGAGCCGGAGCCGGGGCCGAGGTCTGGGCCGGAGCCGGAGCCGGAGTCTGGGCCGGGGCCGGAGCCGGGGCCGGAGCCGGAGCCGGAGCCGGAGCCGAGGCCGGGGCCGGAGCCGAGGCCGGGGCCGGAGCCGAGGCCGAGGTCTGGGCCGGGGCCTGAGCCGGCGCCCGGCCCCGGCCGCCCCGGCGGTGACCGCGGGTGAATGGTTCGCGGGCTACTTCCGGCAGGGCCCGTTCGCGGGTGAGGCCCGGGACGGGGACGTGGCGGGCCAGGGCGTTGGCCGGGCGGGCCGCTCGCAGGCGGGCGATCAGGCGGAGCCAGGCCGGGAGGCCGCCCAGGGCGTAGTGCGCGAGGGGCCGGATCCGGCCCGCCCAGTGCCGGTGCAGGAACTCCGCCTTGTACGAGGCCATGTCCACCCCCACCGGGCAGTCGCTGAGGCACCCCTTGCAGCCCAGGCACAGGTCCAGCGCCTCGGCGACCTCCGGCGAGCGCCAGCCGTCCCGTACGACCTCGCCCGCCAGCATCTCGTGCAGCAGCCGGGCCCGGCCCCGCGTGGAGTGCCGCTCCTCCCCCGTGGCCCGGTACGACGGGCACATCACCCCCGGCCCGCCCGCGTCGGCCGAACGGCACTTCGCGACCCCCACGCACCGGGCGACCTCTCCCGCGAAGGCCGAGTCCGGCAGGACCGCGAAGCGGAGGTTCTCGTCGAGGCGCGCCGGGCGGACCAGCATCCCCGGGTTCATGGCGCCCGCCGGGTCCCAGACGTCCTTGTACGCGCCGAAGAGCCGCACCACGTCCGCCCCGTACATCCTCGGCAGCAGCTCCGCCCGCGCCTGCCCGTCCCCGTGCTCCCCGGACAGCGAGCCGCCGTGGGAGACCACCAGGTCCGCCAGGTCGGAGGAGAAGGCCCGGAAGCGGGCCACGCCCTGCGCCGACACCAGGTCGAAGTCGATCCGTACGTGCACGCAGCCCTCGCCGAAGTGCCCGTACGGCGATCCGCGCAGCCCGTGCCGCGCCAGCAGCGCGCGGAAGTCCCGCAGGTACGCGCCCAGCCGGGCCGGCGGCACCGCGCAGTCCTCCCAGCCGGGCCAGGCCATCTCCCCTCCCGGCATGCGCGTCGCCGTGCCCGCCGCGTCCTCCCGGATCCGCCACAGCGCCCGCTGCCCCGCCGGGTCGGTGACCACGAGCGCGTCGAGCGCGTCGGCGGCCCGTACGAGCTCGCGCGCCGCGCCCTCGTCCCGCATCTCCACGAACAGCCAGGCCCCGCCCTTCGGCAGTGCCGCGGCGCCGCGGACCAGGTCCTGCGCCATCCCCTCCACCGTGAGCGGCCGGTACGGCAGCAGCCCGGCGGCGGCGTCCGCGGCCGCGCTCTCGTCCGCGTAGCCCAACACCGCCAGCACCGGCGCGGGCGGCAGCTCCACCAGGCGCACCACCGCCTCGGTGACCACCCCGAGCGTGCCCTCGCTCCCGCAGAACGCCCGCGCGAGCTGCACGCCGCGCTCGGGCAGCAGCGCGTCGAGTCCCCCGTAGCCGGAGATCCGCCGGGAGAAGCCGCCCGCCATCCCGGTGCGCAGGAGCGCCAGATTGCCGCCGACCAGCTCGCGCAGGCCCCGCGGTGCTCCCGACCAGCCCGTGCCGATGCGGTGGGCGGAGCCTCCGTACGCCGTCACCGCCAGCTCGGCCACGTTGTCCGCGGTGGTCCCCCAGGCGACCGAGTGGGCCCCGCACGCGTTGTTGCCGATCATGCCGCCGAGGGTGCAGCGGGAGTGCGTGGAGGGGTCGGGCCCGAAGGTCAGGCCGTGCGGGCGCACCGCGTCGCGCAGCCGGTCCAGGACCAGCCCGGGCTGGACCACGGCGAGGCGTGCGGCCGGGTCGACGGAGAGCAGGCCGTTCATGTGCCGGGTGAGGTCGAGCACCACGCCGACGCCGGTGGCCTGGCCGGCGATGGAGGTGCCGCCGCCGCGCGGGACGACGGGGACCCCGGCGGCGGCGCACACGGCGAGCGCGGCGGCCACGTCGTCGGCGTCGCGCGGTGCGACGACGCCGACGGGCACGCGCCGGTAGTTGGAGGCGTCCATGGTCATCAGTGCCCGGGCCGCGGCACCGAAGTCCACCTCGCCGCGCAGCTCCGCCCGCAAGGTCCGTTCGAGTTCCCCGGGTGTCGTCACGGCGTCCACCCTGCCACCGTCCGGGTGCCGGCGTCCGCGTCCTGCGCGCATCTCCCGTACGTCTCCCGCGCATCCCCCGTACGCCTCACGCGCACATCCCCCGTACGCCCCACGCGCACATCCCCCGTACGCCCCACGCGCGCATCCTCCGTACGTCTCCCGCGCGCATCCCCGTACGTCTCACGCCCCGCGGTGCGTCTCATCGGGTGGACGGGGCTCCGGGGCGCGGACCAGGACCCGATACGCTCCGCTCGTGGCCGAGATCCAGATTCCCGCTGACATCAAGCCCGCCGACGGACGCTTCGGCGCGGGCCCCTCCAAGGTGCGGACCGAGGCGCTGGACGCCCTGGCCGCCACCGGTACCTCCCTGCTCGGAACCTCGCACCGCCAGGCCCCGGTCAAGAACCTGGTCGGCTCGGTGCGTCAGGGGCTCCGGGACCTCTTCTCCCTCCCCGAGGGCTACGAGGTGATCCTGGGCAACGGCGGCTCCACCGCCTTCTGGGACATCGCGACGCACGGGCTGATCGAGCAGAAGTCCCAGCACCTCACCTTCGGCGAGTTCTCCTCGAAGTTCGCCAAGGCCGCGAAGCTCGCGCCGTGGCTGGACGCGCCGACCGTCATCTCCTCCGACCCCGGCACGCACCCCGAGCCGCAGGCCGAGGCGGGCGTGGACGTGTACGCGTACACGCACAACGAGACCTCGACGGGTGTCGCGGCGCCGGTCAAGCGCGTCGCGGGCGCGGACGCCGGGTCGCTCGTCCTGGTGGACGCGACCTCGGGCGCCGGCGGTCTGCCGGTGGACATCACCGAGACGGACGTCTACTACTTCGCCCCGCAGAAGTCGTTCGCCTCGGACGGCGGCCTGTGGCTGGCGGCGTTCTCCCCGGCCGCGCTGGAGCGGGCCGCCCGCGTGCACGCGTCGGGCCGGCACATCCCGGAGTTCTTCTCGCTGCCGACGGCGATCGACAACTCGCTGAAGAACCAGACGTACAACACCCCGGCGCTGTCCACCCTCTTCCTGCTCAACGAGCAGCTGGAGTGGATGAACGGCCAGGGCGGCCTGGAGTTCACGACCGGGCGTACGGCGGCCAGCGCGCGCAACCTGTACGGCTGGGCCGAGGCCTCCAAGTACGCGACCCCGTTCGTCGTGGACGCCGACAAGCGCTCCGCCGTCATCGGCACGATCGACTTCTCGGACGACATCGACGCGGCGGCCGTCGCGAAGGTGCTGCGCGCCAACGGGATCGTGGACACCGAGCCGTACCGCAAGCTCGGCCGCAACCAGCTCCGCATCGCGATGTTCCCGGCGATCGACCCGTCGGACGTGCAGGCGCTGACCGCGTGCATCGACTACGTGATCGAGAACCTCTGACGGCTACGGCTACGGCTACGGCTTGAGCCACAGCTCTGTGCGGAGCCCCCGGTGACGTCTCGTCACCGGGGGCTCCGTCGTATCCGGCCCGCTGCTCGCCGCTCGCCGCCTGCCGCTCCGGGACTTTGGTCCCAAAAATCGGGGCAAAGAGCCCGTCAACAGCGGTTCCCGGCCCGTGTTCCCGCCTGCCTCTTTATGCCGGAGGACCTTCGGCCGGGCCCCGGGCCACCCCCGCGGCGGCCCGCAACCAAGCGCCCAGGATGTCCCTCATGTCTGGTGTGCCGGGAAAAACCCCGGCCCGTTCAGGAGGAATCCCCATGCGCAAGGCACTCACCCTTTCGGCGATCGTCCTCGCCTCGTCGATGGCCCTCGGCGGCGCCGCGACCGCTTTCGCCGCAGACTCCCCGGTCCCCACCGCGTCGGCGAGCACGGGCACCCACACGGGCGCCGCGGGCCTGAAACTGTCGGCCTCCAGCGCCAAGCCGGGCGCCTCCGTCAGCTTCCAGATGGACGTCCCGGACGGCTCGACGCACCTCTCCGTCTCCTCCAAGGCCCTGGCCGACGTGAAGATGACCGACGGTCGGGGCGGCACCGCCACGGTCGCCGACGTCGCGGACGGCACGTACGGCGTCTCCCTGACCGGCACCGGCCCCGACGGCGGCAAGCTCCAGGCGACCGCGCAACTGACCGTCAAGAAGGGTGACAAGCCCGCCCCGCAGCCGTCCAGCGTGCGGCTGTCCGCCGACTTCGGCCGGCCCGGCGACAAGGTCGTCGTCACCATCAAGACCGACGAGAAGAGCGCCTTCGTCAAGTCCGACGCGTTCGGCGGCCAGGTCAACCTGAAGAGCGACGGCCACGGCACCTGGACCGGCACGGCGGTGGTGGCCAAGGACGTCAAGACCGGCTACTACGGTGTCCAGGCCTTCGCGGGCGGCAAGCAGTTCGACACCGTCAAGTTCTCCACCGAGGCCAAGGGCGGCACCCCCGACGTGAAGCCGCAGCCGAAGCCCGAGCCGCTGAAGCCGAGCGAGCACAAGAAGCCCAAGGGCTCCGTGAACACCGGTGAGGCCCCGGCCGGTTACGCCGCCGAGACCAGCAATGCCTGAGTCCGCACCCGCCGCGGTCGCCGGTCCCGCCGACGGTTCGGCCGATGCCGCGGTCGGCGTACCCGGCTCCCGTCCGGCACCGCTCCGCCAGGGCGGCCGCGCACGCCGCGCGGCCGCCCTGGCGGGGGCCTCGGCCCTCGCCGTCGTCCTCGCCTCCGGCTGCTCGGCGGGCGGCGGCGCGCAGCGGAGCGATCCGGTGAACGCGAACGCGGCCGCCGCCTCCTCGCTCCCGCCGTCCGTCCCCGACCGCATCCGGATCCCCGACATCAAGGTGGACGCCCCGCTCGACGCGGTCGGCCTGGACTCCCAGGGGGTCATGCAGGAGCCCGACTTCGCCAAGCCCCAGGACGCGGCCTGGTACAAGCAGGGCCCCACCCCCGGCGAGCAGGGCGCCGCCGCGATCGTCGGCCACATGGACACCCCGCAGGCCCCCAAGGCCGTCTTCTTCGACCTCAAGAACCTGAAGAAGGACGAGAAGATCGAGGTCCACCGGGCCGACGGCACCACCGCCGAGTTCGCTGTCGACGAGGTCGACACCTTCAAGAAGGACGCGTTCCCGACCGACAAGGTCTACGGGGACACGCACGGCGCGGCCGAGCTCCGCCTGATCACCTGCGGCGGCAACCTCACCAAGGACCGCCACTGGGATGCCAACGTCGTGGTGTTCGCGCACCTCACGGGCAAGCGGTAGCCCGGCAGGCGGTACCTTCAGGAGTTCTTGGAAGCAGCACAGCGTGGAGGCAGCGGCGTGAGCGTGCGAGTGACGGCGGCCCAGAGCGGCGTGGACCCCTTCGGCACGGCCCGGCTGCGGCGCGGGGTGCTCGACGCCTGGGGCGCGGGCCCGGCCCGGTTCCGCGAGGACGCCAACGCCGAGGAGGATCTGGCGCTCGGCGGCTACCGCGACCGGCTGGTCGTGGAACTGGCCCAGAACGCCGCCGACGCCGCCGCGCGGGCCGGGGTGCCGGGCCGGCTGCGGCTGACCCTGCACGCGGGCGAGGGCGGGCACGCGGTCCTGGCCGCCGCCAACACCGGTGCCCCGCTCGACGCGACGGGCGTGGAGTCGCTGAGCACCCTGCGCGCCTCCGCCAAGCGGGAGCCGGCGGGGGCCGGTGCCGGGGCGGGGACGGGATCCGGTGCCGGTGCCGGGGCGGGGACGGGAGCCGGGGCCGGGGCGGGGGCCGGTGCCGGGACGGGAGCCGGAGCCGGAGCCGGGGCCGGGACGGGAGCGGGAGCCGGGGCCGGGGCCGGGACGGGAGCCGGGGCCGGGGCCGGGGCCGGGGCCACCGTCGGACGGTTCGGCGTCGGCTTCGCGGCCGTCCTCGCCGTCTCCGACGAGCCCGCCGTCCTCGGCCGCCACGGCGGCGTCCGCTGGTCCCTCGCCGAGGCCCGCGAACTGGCCCGCCACGCCGCCGTCGGCAGCCCCGGCCTCGGCGACGAACTGCGCCGCCGCGACGGCCACGTACCGCTGCTGCGGCTCCCGCTGCCCGCCGAGGGCACCGCCCCCGACGGCTACGACACCGTCGTGGTCCTGCCGCTGCGCGACGCCGCCGCCGAGGACCTCGCCGAGCGGCTCCTCACCGGCATCGACGACGCCCTGCTGCTGACCCTGCCCGGGCTGCGCGAGGTCGTCGTCGAGACACCGGCCGGCCCCGCCCGCACCCTGTACCGCCGCGACGAGGGCCCGTACGCCGTCATCGAGGACTCCCGCTCCGGCACCAACCGGTGGCGCACCGTCCGCCACGGCGGCCCCCTCGAGAAGGCCCTGCTCGCCGACCGGCCCGTGGAGGAACGCCTGCGGCCCTTCTGGTCGGTGTCCTGGGCCGTGCCCGTCGACACCGACGGCGCGCCGCTGCGCCCGGCCACCGCACCCGTCGTGCACGCGCCGACCCCCACCGACGAACCGCTCGGCATCCCCGCCCTGCTCATCGCGAGCCTGCCGCTGGACACCACCCGCCGGCACCCCGCGCCGGGCCCGCTGACCGACTTCCTCGTGGAGCGCGCGGCCGACGCCTACGCCGAACTCCTCGGCGCCTGGGACCCGGTGACCACCGGCCTCGTGGACCTGGTGCCCGGCCCGCTCGGCAAGGGCGAGCTGGACGGGGCCCTGCGCGGCGCCGTGCTCCGGCGCCTGCCCCGTACGGCCTTCCTCGCGCCCGCCGCCCCGCCCGAGGACGCCGAGGAACGCTCCGCGCTGCGCCCCTTCGAGGCCGAGGTCGTGGAGGGCGCGGGCGCCGACACCGTACGGGTCCTCGCCGAGGTCCTGCCGACCCTGCTCCCGGCCGGCCTGGAGCGCCGCGCCGAACTGCGCACCCTGGGCGTGGGCCGGCTGCCGCTCGGCGACGCCATCGAGCGGATCGCGGGCATCGAGCGGACCCCCGACTGGTGGCACCGGCTGTACGACTCCCTCGCCGGGGTCGACCCGGACCGGCTGTCCGGGCTGCCCGTGCCGCTCGCCGACGGCCGTACGACGATCGGGCCGCGCCACGTCCTCCTCCCGTACGCGGACACCCCGGCAGACCTGGCCCGGCTGGGACTGAAGGTGGCCCACCCGGAGGCCGCGCACCCGCTGCTGGAGAAGCTCGGCGCCCTCCCGGCCACCGCGCGGGCCGTCCTGACGACCCCACAGGTGCGGGCCGCCGTGGCCGGCTCGATGGACGCGGGCGAGATCTGGGACGAGGACGCGCTGGACCCGGAGGAGCTGGCCGACGTGGTCCTGGGCCTGGTCCGGGACGCGGACCTGGCCGCGGGCGACGAGCCCTGGCTGGGCGCGCTGGCCCTGCCGGACGAGGACGGGGAGCTGACCCCGGCCGGTGAACTGCTGCTGCCCGGCTCGCCGCTCGCCTCGGTGATCCGCGAGGACGAGGTCCCGTACGTGGACGCCGAGCTGGCCTCCCGGTGGGACGCGGACACCCTCACCGCCTGCGGGGTGCTGGCCGTCTTCCAGCTGGTCCGCGCCACCGACGTGGTGCTCGACCCGGACGAACTGGAGCCGCGCGAGGGCGATTTCGCCGAGCCCGACGACGCGGGCCTGCTGGACGCGGTCGACGTGTGGTGCGAGGACGTCCTGGACCAGCTGCCGGACACCCCGGTGCCGCCGGTGGCCACGGAGCTGGTCGCGGTCCGCGACCTCGACCTGGTCGACGACGACTGCTGGCCGCAGGCCCTGGCGATGCTCGCCCAGCCGCCGCTGCGCGACGCGCTGACCCAGCCGGTGCGCGTCCTGCTCCCGGACGGCACCACGCAGTCGGTGCGCCCGTACACGGCCTGGTGGCTGCGCGACCACCCGGTGCTCGACGGCCGCCGGCCGGCCGGGCTGCGCGCGGCGGGCGGCGACCCGCTGCTGGCGGGCCTCTACACCCCGGCGGACGCCACCGGCTTCGAGGACGAGCAGGTCCTGCGGGCCCTGGGCGTACGGACCACCGTGCCGGCCCTCCTGGACGAACCGGGCGGCGCGGCCGAGCTCCTGGCCCGCCTCGCCGACCCGGACCGCGAGGTGACGGGCCGCCAGCTGCACGGCCTGTACTCGGCACTGGCCGATCTGGACCCCGAGCAGGTCACCCTCCCGGACGAGCTGCGCGCGGTGGTGGACGGCGAGGTCCGGGTGGTGGACGCGGCGGACGCGGTCATCGCGGACGCCCCGGACCTGCTCCCCCTGACGGAGGCCCTGCCCCTCCTCCCGGTCGCCCCGTCCCGCGCCGCGGACCTGGCGGACCTCCTCCAGGTCCGCCGCCTCTCGGACACGGTCCCGGCGGAGGTCACCACCCCGGGCGAGGAACACGAGGTCCCGGAGCCGGTCCGCATCCTGCTCGGCCCCTCGACCCCGGCCACGTACCTCGAGCACGAGGAACTGATCGCGGGCGGCATCGAACTGGACTGGCGCCACACCCCCGACGGCACCCTCCACGCCTCCACCCTGGAGGGCGTGGCCGCCGGCCTGGCCTGGTCGGCAGGCCAATGGCCCCGCCGCTTCGAGGTGGCGGCCCTCCTGGAGGACCCGTCCCGCACGGCGGAACTGGCGCGGGACAGGTGGTTCGACTAAGACTTGATCCGCAATTCCCCAGAGGGTGAGCTGTGGATTGCACGCGGTGCGGGGACCGGGCTTTCCGGCGTGGCCACGCACGGGGCGTGTCTCATCCGGGGTTGCTCGGTTCCGCTGTCCGGCGGTTCGGGGAGCAGAGGTCTCACGTCGTTGCCGTGGGGCTGCCACGCGACCCGACCGCCGGGGCGGTTTCGGGCTCGGTGTGGTTGACTCCCGCAGCGCTTCTTCCAGCGCTTGTGCATAGGTAATCTGTGCGTTCCTGGATGCGGTGGTGTCCAGGAACGCGGTCTTGGGGTCGTCCACGTCGGAGAAGCGGACGAACGCGGCGAGGGCCGCGGACACGAGGTCACGCTTGCCGACAAGGCCGCAGGCAGTGCACTTGTGCTCGCGGTCGCGGAGGGTCTTGTTTACACGCTCGCCGCACAGGCAGTGCTGTGACAGGGCTGTGGACCAGGTGGAGGCCCGGACGAGCCTGCCTGCGGCGGCCTCGCACTCCACCTTCAGAGCGGAGAGCAGCATGCCCGGCGTGGTCTGGGACAGTCGCTTACCCCAGAGCCGGTACCAGGTGCGGATGTCGCAGTCCTCCACGACCAGTACGGGTCCGTGGGCGGCGATGATCTCCCGTGCCACGAGGCGGGCACGGTGGCGGCGGTGCTCGGCGATAGAGGCGGCGTGTTCGGCCTGGCGGGCGCGCTGCTGGCGGTAGTTGGCGGAGAGCCTGTCACGCCGGAACGCCTGCTTGGGCACCCCATCTGACCGGGAAGCGCGGGCACCACCGGGCACCGTGACGGTCTTGGGCGTGAGGCCCTTCTCTGCCCGCCGAGCGGCACGGCGAGCCTGCCTCTTCGACAGCCCGTACTGCGCGGCGTTCGTCGCTCTGCGGGAGCGCTCCAGCGCCCTGGATCGGCCCCGCCGCTTCTTCACCTCCTTCTCCAGCCGGGCACGCTCGGCGTCGGTCAGCGTGACCTCGGTGGACGCGGGCGTGCCGCCGTCGAGGGTGGCGGGGAAGGAGGCGATCGACAGGTTGGAGACGTTACCGTCCACTCCGCCGATCCGGTCGAGCTGGGCGGCGCGGTCGCGCATTTCCCGTACGGCCGGGGCGGTGTATCCGGGGCCGAGCACCATCAGGTGCGCCTCGTACACCCAGCCGCCCGGCGCGGACGCCTTGAGGCGCCGCACGAGATCGACCTTGTGCCAGGCCAGCGGGTTGGACAGGAAGTGCTGCACCCGTGCCCACTGTCCGGGCTGCTGCGGGATGCGGACAGGGAGAACAAGGTCACCGCGCTTGCCGTCCGGCCCTCCGGCGAAGACGACGGCAAGCGGTCCTTGGTGGTCCCACCAGTTCGCCTTGCGCCTGCTGGGCTTGCCCGCAGCGATCGTCTTGCCCGTGAGCACGCGGCCGTCCGGCACGATGGGCTTCGGCATCCTGCGGGGCTGCATCAGCACGTGGTGCCCGCCGTCGGTGTATGCCATGGCGTGGCCGTGAAGGGTGCCGACCAGACGGAAGGTCTCCCACCTGTTCTCGGTGGTATGGGAGCGGGCGCGGCCGGGGATGCGGGTGAAGTCGTGCCAGCGGCCTGTCTTCGGGCGACCGAGGCTGCGGCCCGTGGCGTCTGGGAACAGATGCCGCTGCACGCCGTTCCACACCTCATCGGCGATGTGCATGGCCAGGGCCTTCGTGGCGTGGTGCTTCAAGTGCGCAGAATCTTCGAGGTGCTTGTACGCACAGCGCTCCAGCGCCTCACGGGACAGACCGAGGCGCTGCCGTACGGCCTTCGCCCCCCTGCTCGTTCCGCTCGTGGTACGCGGCCCAGTAAGCATCGACCTTGGCGCGGGCGTCACGCTGGACGGCGCGCTTGAGCGACCACATCGCACGGAACAGCCCGTCGAGTCGGTCAAGGTCGGCGGGGTCGGTGACGGCCAGTGGCAGCACCATCACCGACACCAACCCGTCGTTGGGCTTGGTCCACTGCGGGGCCTTGTTCTTCCCCCGAAACTGCTGTGCCTGGGCAGCCTGCATCGCCATCACCCCCCTTCGGCATGACCCCGGCTCCACATCCCCAACTTAGAGGGAGCATCAGACACACAGGCGAATCACGCACACATTCACCAACACTCGCGACGTCTCGCGCACATGTGCGACGGAGGTGGGGCGGGCTACGCCGGGAACTTGCGGTCCACCCACCGGAACGTGAACTCGATCAGGGTCGCGGCGGCCGCCGCGATGGCGACCGCGATCCAGGGCATCGTCACGCCCTGGAGTTTGAGCTGGAAGAAGTCCTGGAGCCAGGGGACGACCAGGACGATCAGGAAGGCGCCGCCCATGGCGCCGACCAGGCCGACCCGCCACCACGTGTACGGGCGGGCGATGATCGCGAGGACCCACATCGAGGTGAGGAAGAGGGTCAGGGTGGCCGCGCTGGTCTCGGACTTGAGGGCGTCGGGGCCGGCGTAGTGGGCGCGGGCGATCAGGTACGTGGCGAAGGTGGCCGTCGCCGCGATGACGCCGCCGGGGATGGCGTAGCGCATGACCCGTTTCACGAAGTGCGGCTTCGCGCGTTCCTTGTTCAGGGCGAGGGCCAGGAAGAAGGCCGGGATGCCGATGGTGAGGGTGGACAGCAGGGTCAGGTGGCGGGGCAGGAACGGGTACTCGACCTGGGAGCAGACGACCAGGATCGCGAGGAGGACCGAGTAGACCGTCTTCGTGAGGAAGAGCGTCGCGACGCGGGTGATGTTGCCGATGACCCGGCGGCCCTCGGCGACCACCGAGGGGAGGGTCGCGAAGCTGTTGTTGAGGAGGACGATCTGGGCCACGGCCCGGGTGGCCTCTGAGCCGGAGCCCATCGAGACGCCGATGTCGGCGTCCTTGAGGGCGAGCACGTCGTTGACGCCGTCGCCCGTCATGGCGACCGTGTGGCCCCTGGACTGGAGGGCCCCGACCATGTCCCGCTTCTGCTGCGGGGTCACGCGTCCGAAGACGGAGTTGGCGTCGAGGGCCTGCGCCATGCCGGACTGTTCGGTGGGGAGCTTGCGGGCGTCGACGGTGTTCTCGGCGCCCGGCAGGCCCAGCTTGCCGGCGACCGCGCCGACGGAGACGGCGTTGTCGCCGGAGATGACCTTCGCCTTGACGTCCTGGTCCTCGAAGTAGCGCAGCGTGTCGGCGGCGTCGGGGCGCAGCCGCTGTTCGAGGACGACGAGGGCGGTCGGGCGGACCCCGGTGGCCACGGCCTCGTCGTCGAGTTCGCGGGCGGAGCGGGCCAGCAGGAGGACGCGCAGGCCCTGTTCGTTGAGGTCGTTGATCTCCTCGAGGGCGGGGTCCCCGGTGGGGAGCAGGACGTCGGGGGCGCCGAGCAGCCAGGTGTTGTTCTCGCCGTCGCCCTCGCTGAAGCTGGCGCCGCTGTACTTGCGGGCGGAGGAGAAGGGGAGGGACTCGGTGCAGCGCCATTCCGCGCTGTCGGGGTAGGCGTCGATGATCGCCTGGAGGCTGGCGTTGGGGCGCGGGTCGGACTCGCCGAGGGCGCCGAGCACCTTCTTGACGTACGAGGGGTCCGCGCCGCCGAGCGGGCGGAGCTCGGTGACGTCCATGCCGCCCTCGGTGAGCGTGCCGGTCTTGTCGAGGCAGACCACGTCGACGCGGGCGAGGCCCTCGATGGCGGGCAGCTCCTGGACCAGGCACTGCTTGCGGCCGAGGCGGATGACGCCGATCGCGAAGGCCACGGAGGTGAGCAGGACGAGGCCCTCGGGGATCATCGGGACGATGCCGCCGACGGTGCGGGCGATGGAGTCCTTGAGGTTGTTCTCCTTGACGAGCAGCTGGCTGATGATCAGGCCGATGGAGGTCGGGATCATCATCCAGGTGACGTACTTGAGGATGGTGGAGATGCCGGAGCGCAGCTCGGAGTGGACGAGGGTGAAGCGGGAGGCTTCTTCGGCCAACTGGGCGGCGTAGGCCTCGCGGCCGACCTTGGTGGCGGTGAAGGCGCCGCCGCCGGCGACGACGAAGGAGCCGGACATGACCGGGTCGCCGGGCTTCTTCAGGACGGGGTCGGCCTCGCCGGTGAGGAGGGACTCGTCGATCTCCAGGCCGTCGGCCTCGCCGACGGCTCCGTCGACGACGACCTTGTCGCCGGGTCCGAGTTCGATGACGTCGCCGAGGACGATCTCGGAGGTGGAGATCTCGGCGGTGCGGCCGTCGCGGCGGACGCTGGGTTTGGCCTCGCCGATGACGGCGAGGCTGTCGAGGGTCTTCTTGGCGCGCAGTTCCTGGATGATGCCGATGCCGGTGTTCGCGATGATCACGAAGCCGAAGAGGCTGTCCTGGATCGGCGCGACGATCAGCATGATCACCCAGAGCACGCCGATGATCGCGTTGAACCGAGTGAAGACGTTGGCGCGGACGATGTCGACGGTGGAGCGGCTGCTGCGGACGGGGACGTCGTTGACGTCGCCGCGCGCCACGCGTTCGGCCACCTCGGCGGTGGTCAGGCCGCCGGCCTTGAACCGGGGGGCGGGCGGCCGCATCGGGTGTACGGGGTCCAGCTCGGCCCCCGCGTCGATGGCGCCGCCGGCCGGCTCCGGCCCGTCCTGATCGATCTTCGCCCGCTGCGTCATGCTTCCGACGGTAAGGGCGGTTCGAACGCTTCACCCGCCGAGAAGTCCGAAGATCCGACTTCGGGATGACCCCAATCCTCCCCTGGTCCCCCCCTGGTGCACCCTGTGCACCCTTGTGTGACCCGCCGGGCCGGGGTTTTCGCTGACGGGGGGTGTCAGTGGACCGGTCCTACCCTCCGGGCCATGGACCTCATCGTCGAACTACGGCAGTACACCCTGCGGCCCGGCGCCCGCGACACGCTGATCGAACTCTTCGAGCGGGAGTTCGTCACCGGGCAGGAGGCGGCCGGCATCACCGTGGGCGGCCGCTTCCGGGACCTGGACGATCCGGACCGCTTCGTCTGGCTGCGCGGCTTCCCGGACATGGCGGCGCGCGAGCGGGCGCTCCGCGCCTTCTACGACGGGCCCGTCTGGCGGGCCCACCGGGAGGCGGCCAACGCGACCATGCTGGATTCGGACGACGTCCTGCTGCTGCGCGGTCCGGGCTTCCCCGCCTCAGACGCCTCAGACGCGGACGCCGCGGACGCCTCAGACGCCCCGGACACCGCCGGGCCGGTCTTCGCGACCGTCTGCCACCCGCTGGACGCGGAGGCCTTCGCCGGCCACTTCGAGCGGCGGCTGCGGCCGGCGCTCACCGCCATCGGGTCCGCGCCCCTGGCGGTGCACCGCACCGAGCACGCGGAGAACACCTTCCCGGCGCTGCCGGTGCGTACGGGCGAGGAGGTGCTGGTGTGGTTCACGGCCGGGGAGGCCGGGCCGCTGCCGGACCTGTCGGCCCATCTGCGTACGGCTCCGCGGCGGCTGCGGCTGGAGCCGGTGGCTCAGGCCCGGCCGGCCTGCTGATCCGGGCCGGCCGGGCCGGAGTGCCCGGCGTCTGCGGCGTGCCCGGTGTCTGCGGCGTCTGCGGCCGGGGCGGCAGCGGCAGCGGCGGCCGCGTGGCGCTTGAGGGCGGCGTCGCGGCCGCGGACGTACCAGATGCCGATCAGGCCGAGGAAGCCGCCGGCCGCGCAGGTCCAGACCCACCACAGCAGGTCGCGGTCGGAGAACCACCCGTAGAAGGGGAGCTGGACGACGAAGAGGACGAACCAGAGGATCGTGCCGCCGGTGATGGTGGCGACGACCGGACCCTCAAGGGGCTCGGGCGCCTCGTGCTTCGGAGTCCATTTCGCCATGCGGCAAGTCTAGGCGGGTGGCGGCTGCGGCTTTCAACGAGTGGGGGTACACCGGGGTCTACGCGCGGAGATGGACGCTCCTTTATTCATGTGTTCATACTGAAACGGTTTGGGCGTGGCCCATTTTCTTCGTATGAACCACCCAATGAGGACCGTATGAGCACCCCTGCCCCGGCCCCCGCCACCGCGGCCAGCGCCCCGGAACCCGGCCCTCGGGAGACCTCGGTCCTCGACCGCCACTTCCGCATCTCCGAGCGCGGCTCGACCATCGGCCGCGAGGTCCGCGGCGGCTTCGCCACCTTCTTCGCGATGGCCTACATCATCGTGCTGAACCCGATCATCCTGGGCAGCGCGAAGGACATGTACGGGCACCAGCTCGACGGCGGCCAGCTCGTCACCGCCACCGTCCTGACGGCCGCGTTCTCCACGCTCCTCATGGGCGTCATCGGCAACGTCCCGATCGCGCTCGCCGCCGGCCTCGGCGTCAACACGGTCGTCGCCCTCCAGCTCGCCCCGCGCATGAGCTGGGCCGACGCCATGGGCATGGTGGTGCTGGCGGGCTTCGTGGTGATGCTGCTGGTCGCCACCGGCCTGCGCGAGCGCGTCATGAACGCCGTCCCGCTGGGCCTGCGCAAGGGCATCGCCATCGGCATCGGCCTGTTCATCATGCTGATCGGCCTGGTCGACTCGGGCTTCGTCACCCGCATCCCCGACGCCGCGCACACCACCGTCCCGCTCCAGCTCGGCACGGGCGGCCACCTGCACGGCTGGCCCGTACTGATCTTCGTCATCGGCGTGCTGCTCACCCTGGCCCTGCTGATCCGCAAGACGCCGGGCGCGATCCTGATCTCCATCGTCGTGATGACGGTCGTCGCCCTCGCCGTCCAGCTCGTCGCCGGCCTGCCGGACGAGGCCTGGGGCCTGACCGTCCCCGAGTGGCCGGGCAATCCGGTGGCCGCGCCCGACTTCGGGCTCGTCGGCCAGGTGAGCCTGTTCGGCGGCTTCGAGAAGGTCGGGATGCTGACCGGCGTCCTGTTCGTCTTCACCGTGCTGCTGTCGTGCTTCTTCGACGCCATGGGCACGATCCTCGGCGTCGGCGACGAGGCGAAGCTGATCGACAAGAACGGCAACTTCCCCGGGATCAACCGGGTGCTGCTGATCGACGGCCTGGCCGTCGCCTCGGGCGGCGCGACCTCTTCCTCGGCCACCACCTGCTTCGTGGAGTCCACGGCCGGGGTCGGCGAGGGCGCCCGTACCGGCTTCGCGAACGTCGTGACCGGCGGCCTGTTCACCGTGGCCCTGTTCCTGACCCCGCTCGCCACGATGGTCCCGTCCCAGGCGGCCACCCCCGCCCTGGTCGCGGTCGGCTTCCTGATCCTGGCGGGCTCGGTGAAGGACATCGACTGGAGCGACTTCACCATCGCCGTCCCGGCCTTCCTGGCCATGGTGATGATGCCCTTCACGTACTCGATCACCAACGGCATCGGCATCGGCTTCGTGAGCTTCTGCGCGCTGCGGGCGGCGACCGGCCGGGGCCGTGAGGTCCCGGTGGCCATGTACGTCGTGTCGGCGGTGTTCGTCTTCTACTACGCGATGCCCGCCCTCGGCCTCACGTAGAGCTCGCGCGAGGGTCGCGCACGGGCTCAGGTCAGCCCGTAGAACTTCTCTGTCTCGTCGACGGCCGCCTTGAAGCGTTCGTCGAAGTCATCGCGGATGAGCGTCCGGACCACATAGTCCTGGACGCTCATTCCGCGTTTGGCGGCATGAGTCCGGAGCCTGTCGAGGAGCTCCCCGTCTATGCGCATGCTCAGCACATGTGTCCCCATGCCGAAAGAGTCGGGGCAGCGGGTACGGACGCGTGTCACTTTCCGCCGCCGGCTCACCCGTACGAGTGACGGCTGATCAGTGGTTTCTTTAGATAGAGTAATGAGTTACTCTAAATACATGCGTGACCTTACCCATGGCGACGACGCGGCCGCCGTGAACGACCTCCGCTCCGCCGTCATGCGGCTGGGCCGGCGCCTGAAACACCAGCGCGTCGACGAATCGCTGAGCCCGACCGAGATGTCGGTCCTCGGCACCCTCGCCCGCTGCGGCCAGGCCACACCCGGCGAGCTGGCCCGGCGGGAACACGTCCAGCCGCCCTCCATGACGCGCATCGTCGCGTTGCTGGAGGCCAAGGGCCTGGTCACGCTGGAACCGCACCCCGACGACCGCCGCCAGAAGGTGGTCCGCCAGACGGAGGAGGCCGAAGCAATGCTCGAAGAGAGCCGCCGCAAGCGCAACGCCTTCCTGGCCGGGCTCGCGGCCGAGCTGACCGAGGACGAATGGGCCAAGCTGCGCGAAGCCGCGCCCGTCCTGGAGAAGCTCGCGCACCTGTAGGAACGACGCCAGGAGGCGAAGGCTTTTGAGTACGGGAAACGGAGCAGACTCCGCACCCGGCGACATATCCACCCCCGACACCCCCCTCGCGGGCAAGAACTCCATGTTCAGCTCGCTGAAGATCCGGAACTACCGGCTCTTCGCGACCGGTCAGGTCGTCTCGAACACCGGCACCTGGATGCAGCGCATCGCCCAGGACTGGCTGGTCCTCTCCCTGACCGGCTCGGCCTCCGCCGTCGGCATCACCATCGCCCTGCAGTTCCTGCCGATGCTGATGTTCGGGCTCTACGGAGGCGTACTCGCCGACCGGCTGCCCAAGCGGCCGCTGCTCCTCACCACCCAGAGCGCGATGGGCCTCACCGGCATCGCGCTGGCCGCGCTCACCCTGGCCGGACACGTCCAGGTCTGGCACGTCTACCTCGCCGCCTTCGTCCTCGGCCTGGTCACCGTCGTCGACAACCCGGCCCGGCAGACCTTCGTGCCCGAGATGGTCGGCAAGGACCAGGTCGCCAACGCCGTCAGTCTGAATTCGGCCAACTTCCAGTCCGCGCGGCTGATCGGCCCGGCCATCGCCGGTGTGCTGATCACCGCGTTCGGCTCCGGCTGGGCCTTCCTGCTGAACGGACTGTCCTTCGCCGCGCCCATCGCCGGCCTGCTGATGATGCGCACGCACGAGCTGCACCCGGTCGAGCCGCGGCCCCGCGCCAAGGGGCAGCTGCGCGAAGGCCTGCGGTACGTCGCCGGGCGTCCGGAGCTGGTCTGGCCGATCGTCCTCGTCGGCTTCATCGGCACCTTCGGGTTCAACTTCCCGATCTGGCTGTCGGCGTACGTGAGCAACGTGTTCCACGGGGACGCGGGCACGTACGGGCTCTTCAACACCCTGATCGCGGCCGGCTCCCTCGCGGGCGCCCTGCTCGCCGCGCGGCGGGGGCACTCCCGGCTACGGCTGCTGGTGGCGGCGGCCGTGCTGTTCTCGGTGCTGCTGACCGTGACCGCCTTCGCGCCGGGCTTCTGGCTGTTCGCGGCGCTGCTCGTGCCGATCGGGATCTTCGGGCTGACGGTCAACGTGACGGCGAACTCCAGCGTGCAGATGGCCACCGACCCCGAGATGCGGGGGCGGGTCATGGCCCTGTTCATGATGGTCTTCACCGGCGGCACCCCGCTGGGGGCGCCGCTGCTGGGCTGGATCACGGACACCTACGGGGCGCGGATCGGGATGGCGTCGGGCGGGGTGATCTCGCTGCTGGCGTCCGTCGCCGTCGCGGTGGTCCTGGCCCGTGTCGGGAACCTCCGGCTCCGCGTCAACCGCCACGGAGTGGCGTTCGTCCCGGCGGCACGCGAGCCGGACCTGGTAACAGCGGCCTGACCCTCCGACCGGGGTCGCCCGACGGGTGCGGCCCGGCCTCCTGGGGCTCCGCCCCAGACCCCGCGCCTCAAACGCGGCGGGGCTGGATATGGCAGCTGCTCGTAGACGGCAGGGGGTACATCCAGCCTCGCCGGCGTTTGAGGCGCGGGGGTGCGGGGGCGGAGCCCCCGACGGCGGAGCCTGGGTCGGGCTGGGGCGCTAGGCTCCGCGGCATGAGACTGTTCGCAGCCGTGCTGCCGCCCGCCGCGGCCACGGCCGAGCTGGCCGCGGCCGTGCGCGGCGTCCGCGACGACCGGTTGACCTGGACCGGCGAAGCCGGCTGGCACTTCACGCTGGCCTTCATGGGCGAGGTACGCGACCAGGTGCTCCCCGACCTGCACGCCCGCCTGGCCAGGGCCGCGCACCGGACCGCGCCGTTCTCCCTGCGCCTGCACGGCTCCGGCCACTTCGGCGAGCGTGCGCTGTGGATCGGCGCGGCCGGGGACCTCGACGGGATGCGGCTGCTCGCGGAGCGGGCCGACGCCGCCGCCCGGCGGGCCGGGGTGCCCATGGAGCAGCACCGCCGCTACACCCCGCACCTCACCCTCGCCCGGTCCCGCGAAGGCGCCCCCCTGCGGCCCTACCTCGACGCCCTCGCGGACTTCGAGGGCACGCCGTGGCGGGCTGGCACCCTGAGCCTCGTGCGCAGCAACCTGCCGGTCGGCGGGGTTCCCGGCGAGCAGCCGCGCTACGAGACCGTCGGGGCCTGGCCGCTGGAGGGCTGACGGCGGCGACGGGACCGCGCTCGCCGTGCTCTCGGACGAGGAGGTCATGTACTACCCGGCCGCGTTCTCCGAGGGGAGCCGGTCCGTGCTGCGCACCCTGTTTCCCGATGCGATCCTCGCCACCGCCGAGGACGCCGCCGTCTTCGGGCTCAACGCCTTCTCCGACGGCCGCCACGTCCTGCTGCCGGAGGCCGCCGCCGGCCTGAAGGCCCAGCTCAGCGCCCGCGGCTTCGAGCCGATCGGGGTCGACCTGTCCGAGCTGCTCAAGGCGGGCGGCAGCGTCAAGTGCTGCACGCTGGAGCTGCGCGGGCTGTGACCGGGCCGGGGAACGGGGAGTGCGCGTACGGGACGGGGCTGCGGCCGCGTTAGGCTCGACGGGTGGATCCCAAGACCAGAAACCGTGTCATGGCCGGTGTGCTCGTGCTGATGTTCGTCGTCGTCGCCGTCGCGGCCGCCGTGGGGCAGTAGCGCGCCCTTGCTTCGAGTGGACTCGAAGCAGTTGGCTTGGGGCTCATGAAGTACACGCAGCTCGGACGCACCGGACTCAAGGTCAGCCGACTCGTTCTCGGCACGATGAACTTCGGTCCGCAGACAGACGAACCCACCAGCCACCGCATCCTGGACGACGCCCTCGCCGCAGGCCTGAACTTCGTCGACACCGCCAACGTCTACGGCTGGGGTGAGAACAAGGGCCGCACCGAGGAGATCATCGGCACCTGGTTCGCCCAGGGCGGCGGCCGCCGGGACAAGACCGTCCTCGCCACCAAGGTGTACGGGAACATGGCCGGCGACGGCGACCCGTGGCCCAACCACGACCGGCTGTCGGCGCTGAACATCCGGCGGGCCGTCGAGGCGAGCCTGAAGCGGCTCCAGACCGACCACATCGACCTGTACCAGTTCCACCACATCGACCGCCGGACCCCCTTCGAGGAGATCTGGCAGGCCGTCGACGTACTGATCCAGCAGGGCAAGATCCTGTACGCGGGGTCGTCGAACTTCCCCGGCTACAAGATCGCCCAGGCGAACGAGACCGCCGCCCGGCGCGGCTCGGTCGGGCTGGTCAGCGAGCAGTGCCTCTACAACCTCGCCGAGCGGCGCGCCGAGATGGAGGTCATCCCGGCCGCGCAGGAGTACGGGCTCGGGGTCATCCCGTGGTCCCCGCTGCACGGCGGCCTGCTGGGCGGGGTCATCAAGAAGGAGGTCGACGGCGGGCGCCGGGCTTCCGGACGGTCGGCGGACGCACTGGCCAACACCGCGGTACGGGCGCAGGTGCAGGCGTACGAGGACCTCCTCGACAAGCACGGCCTGGAACCCGGCGAGACGGCGCTGGCCTGGCTGCTGACCCGGCCGGGGGTGACGGGCCCCATCGTCGGCCCGCGCACCGCCGAGCAGCTCGCCAGTGCCCTGCGCGCGCTGGAGCTGGAGCTGGGCGAGGAGGTCCTGGCCGGCCTGGACGAGATCTTCCCCGGCCCGGGTCCGTCCCCCGAGGCCTTCGCCTGGTGATCGAGTAGTACCCCGGCCGCCGCCCCCGATCCGGAGCGGCGGCCCTCTCACGGCAGGGGCGTGACGCGGGGCAGCAGGTCCTCGGCGGTGGTGTCCAGGTGCAGTTGGATCAGGCGGTGCGGGAAGAAGAACCCGCTGTCCGTACGGAAGAGCAGGATGCGCTGCTCGGCGGAGTACAGGAACCGCCGGTAGCGGTAGGGGGTGCGCCCCCGGTGGGCGAGGACGGCGCGGATCGTCCAGTGGCGTACGACGGCCAGTCCGCCGTAGCGGAAGCCCCGCACCACGGCGAAGAGCATCCCCAGCAGGGCCGCGACGAAGCCGGCGCGGCGCAGGTCCGGTTCGGGTGAGCCGAGCCCGATGAGCGCGGTCAGGAGCACGGCGGCCAGGGCGAGTCCCGCGAACCCGTGGACCAGGGAGAAGCGGACCGTGCGGCGGACGCCCTCGTTGGGCCGGGGGCGCCGGTCCTGGAGCGAGGGTTCGAACTGGTTGCCCGCGAGGTAGAGGACGCCCAGCGCGAAGGCCGCGGCCGGGGCGATCCAGTCGGGGTCCGGGCAGAGCAGGTGGACGACGTAGCCGACCAGGGTCTGGACGCTGAGCCACACGAAGACCGACAGGGCAAGGCGCTTCAGGGGGAACGCGCCCGGCGAGAACACCGCCCGCTCGCGCCGCCGCCAGGTCCACCGCAGCTGCTCCACGGGGGAGAACACGTCGGTGAGGGCGCCTTCCATCTGGGCGGCCATCACCCACAGGTAGGAGAGCACCACCACGACGGGCCCCGGTCCCGTCAGGTCGACGCCGGTCAGCAGCAGGCAGAACAGGATGACCACCATCGTCGTGACGTTGTTCCGCATGGGGATCCACAGGGCCCCGCGCTGCCCGCGCGCGTCCCGGCCCGCGCGCTCCGGCGTCCGCAGGTAGTGCTCCTCCGACCGGAAGGCCTGCGCCGCGGTGTTGCACACCATGGCCAGGGCCACGGCCACGGCGCCCGGCACGCTCGTGTGCAGCACCCCGGCCCGGTCAGCCGCCGCCAGCCACAGCACGGATACGGCGAGGGAGCCGGCGGCCATGGTGACGGTCGGGACGACCTTCGGCAGGATCCCCTCCCGGCGGGACAGCCAGCTCAGGTCCAGCCGGTCCAGGTACAGGACGTGCTCACCGCGTGCGGTGAGCGTCCGGGCCAGCCAGGTCAGCCAGGTCAGCGTCCGCTCCGGGGCGTCGTCCCGGCGCGGGCGCTCGCGCCGAAGGCACTCCTTCACGTAGGCGTCGAAGATCCGGCTGCGGCGGTCGGCGGTACTGCCCCCGCGGCGCAGGTCGTCCGCCGGCCGGTTGGCGTACGCGACGCGGATGACGTGGAGCATCATCGGCGACTGGAGCAGCGGCCACAGGTCCTGGTTCTCCTCCAGCGCCGCGTGCACGTCGGCGAGGGCCGCCTTGTCGGCGTTGAGGAAGGCCTGGACGTCCTGCCGGGTCGGCGGCTGGATCTCCACGTACCGCAGCGCCCGCAGGCCGCGGGCGAGGCGCCGCAGGTCGCCCTCGTCCGTCCGGCAGCCGACGGCCATGCCCGGGCACAGCTCGCGCAGGCGCAGCAACTCCCTGACGCACTTGGGCCGGTCCGCCTCCGGTACCTCGTCCAGTCCGTCCAGCACCGGCAGCAGCAGGTGCTCGTCGAGCCAGCTGCGCACAAGCACGCGCGAGACGCCCTGGAACCTGCTCATCACGGTGGCCAGCCATTCCTCGATCGGCTCGCCGCGGTAGCTGTCGAGGCGCAGGTAGACCGGGATGTACGCCGGGTCCGTGCCGTCGCCCCCGGCCAGCGCCTCCTCGGCCAGCCGGTGGGCGAGCAGGGCGAGCTGCGTGGTCTTGCCCATGCCCGGCCTGCCCAGCACCACCAGCTCGTCCATGGCCCCGTAGAGCGCGCGGACGCTGCTCACCTCGGTCGGCACCGGTACGAGCTCGGCCCGCCGCTGCGTGCGGCCGCGGCGCCTGCTCCCGGAGTCCTGCTCCGGCGGCTCCTCGAGGATCACGAACCGGGGCTCCAGGTAGTGGTGGGCCTCGGCGCGCCCGAGGTCTTCGGCGACCCGCCCCATGACCTGCTTGATCAGCCGGCGCCGCATGCGGACCGCGCGGCGGTCCCTGCGGGCGCGCACCGGGAAGGCGAACAGGGCCGTCACCCAGGCGAGGAGGGCGCGCACGAGGCGGCGGAGGGGGTAGCGGCGCAGGGCGGCGCCGGGGTCGGATCGGAACTGCGCCGGGCCGCCGACGGCGGGCTGCCAGGGGCTTGAGGGGTGCCCGGGGCTTAGGGGATGCCCGGTGCTTACGGGGTGCCCGGGACTTACCCGGTGCCCGGGGCTTAGGGGGTGCCCGGGGCTTACCGGGTGCCCGGGGCTTACGGGACCCCTGGGACCCCCGGGACTCCCAGGACTCTCGGGCCCTCCGGGACTCCCGGGGCCTCCAAGGCCTGCGGGGCCTCCGGGGCCTCCGGGGCTGCCAGGGCCTCCGGGGCCCCCAAGGCCTCCAGGACTCCCGGGGCCTCCAGGGCTGCCAGGGCCTCCGGGACTCCCGGGGCCTCCAGGGCTGCCAGGGCCTGCGGGGCCTCCAGGGCTGCCAAGGCTCCCGGGAGCTCCAGGGCTCCCTGGGCCTTCGTCCGCGACCCCGGGCAGCGGTGGCGGCTCCGGTTCCGTGGTCGGCTGCTGCCGGGCCTGCGCCCGGTGCCAGCGCGGTTCCCACGCACCGGGGTCCCCGCCCAGCGCCCCGACGATCGAGCGGAACGCGGTCAGGCCCGGGCGCCGCTTGCCGGAGAACGCCTCCGAGACGTAGCCGGGGCTGAGGTGTGCCGCGTCGGCCAGCGCCCTGACCGTGGGGCGGTCTGCCGGTGCCAGCTCCAGGTAGAGCTCGTCGTGGACGCGGAGCATGAGCGCCGCCCACGACCTCAACTCCGGTTCCGCCGCCTCCGGATCAGGGCGCTGCGGGCCCTTCGGACGGAATCCCCCCGCTCCTGCCATTCGCTCTCCCCGTTCGTCGCCGGTTCATTCGCGTTCGCCGTTCACCGTCGCCCGAAACCCCTGGTCAGGGGCTTGCGGCGGGCGTAGAAACGTTCTCGGCGGGGGTCGCCGCCGGCGCTGTCGCCGGGGTGCTCCGCCTCCGCCGCCGCCTCTGCCCGGAGCACCATCTTGGCCAGCCGGGCGGCGCTTGTACGGCCAACCGCCGGGTTCGGCCCGCTTGTTGGCGGATCCGCCGAAGTCCCCCTGCCCGCCCGTCCTTCGAGGAGTTCAACGATGACCGCAGCACGCCTTCTCGCCTCCCTCGGCGGCCTGTTGACGGCCGTACTGGGCGTCGTGGCCGAAGCACCCTGGTGGGTGGCCGTCGCCCTGCTGTTCGCCGTCCTGCTGGTCCTGCGGGCCGAGGCGCTCGTCAACGCCCGCAACGAAGCGCGCCGCGGGCTGCACGAGGACCGGCTCCTGGGCGAGGTCTCCGGAAAGCAGGCCCTGGACTACCTGAGGGAGATCAGGCGGGCCCAGCAGCCGGCCGCGGGCAACGACCCGGGCACGGATCCGGAAGCCGGCTAGTCCCGCGGCCGGTAGGGGCCGCCGATGCCCCAGGCCTGGTGGAGGACCGCCGCGAACTCGCCCGCCAGGCGGTGCTCCCCCGAGGCGTTGGGGTGGGTGCCGTCGTAGGTGTCGCGGTGGATGTCGTACGCCTCCGGGCGCGCGCCCAGCAGGATCGGCGAGGCGGCGGTGGTCAGATCGGCCACCGCTTTCGCCAGGAGCTCGTTGAAGCGGGTCACCTCGGCCGCGAAGGGGGCGTCCTCCTCGGCGCGGATGTTCGGGATCACCGGGAGCAGCACCATCCGGATACCGGGGCGGGCCTCGCGGGCGGCCGCGACGAACCGGCGGACGTTGGCGGCGGTGTCGTCGGCGCGGGTGTAGAAGCCGAGGTCGATCAGGCCGAGGGAGACCAGCAGGACGTCGGCGCGGCCCGCGCGGGCGGCGGGCCCGATCAGGGGGGCCATGTGCTGCCAGCCCTCGCCCCAGCCGGCCAGGTGGCGGCGGGCGTCCGGCGGGAAGCCGGG
The DNA here is from genome assembly GCF_042719495.1 of Streptomyces sp. NPDC058525. NCBI lineage: Bacteria > Bacillati > Actinomycetota > Actinomycetes > Kitasatosporales > Streptomycetaceae > Streptomyces > Streptomyces sp. NPDC058525. Next base: position 4,519 of record NZ_JBHXNP010000091.1, on the reverse strand, counting down.
GTCGGCGTAGGCGTGGCTGGTGGGCGCGTCGGCGGCGGTGTCGTACAGCTCGCTGCGCGGGCCGACTATCGCGTACGGCCCGCCGGGGGTGGAGCCCAGGTGCTGCCACATCCGGTAGCGCCAGGTGTAGTCGCCGGCGCGTCCGATGGTCATGGAGTCGCCGACGAACATGAAACGCATCCGGTCATCATCGCGGATCACCCGACCCGAGCCCCTGTGATGCCGGACACGCCGGAGCGGGCTGGCAGGCTGGGGGCATGCGCCTGCTGCCGTTGTCGTCCGCCTCCGCCGTCGTGGTACTTGCCCTGCTGCCGTCGTCGTCCGCTCTCGCGGCCGGGCCGGAGGGTGCCGGGGCGTCCTCGTTCACCATCTCCGATCCGCGGATCAAGGAGTCGAGCGGTCTGGCGGCGAGCCGGCTGCACCCGGGCGTGTACTGGACGCACAACGACAGCGACGACGGCCCGTACGTCTACGCGGTGGACTCGGCGACCGGCAAGACGGTGGCGCGGATCACGCTGACGGGGATCGGGCGGCCGCGGGACGTCGAGGCGATCTCGCTGGGGCCGGACGGGCAGCTGTACGTCGGTGACATCGGGGACAACAAGGACGGCACCTGGGACCACGTGTGGATCTACCGGTTCCCCGAGCCGAAGGTCCTGGGCGATGCCACGGTCAAGGCCGCGCAGTTCACCGTGAAGTACGCGGACGGGCCGCGGAACGCGGAGGCGCTGATGGTGCATCCGGTGACGGGGCGGGTGTACATCGCGAGCAAGCACGAGAGCACGGGCGGGCTGTACGAGGGCCCGGAACGCCTGTCCGCGAGCGGGCCGAACGTGTTCCGGCGGGTCGCGGACGTGCCGTGGGTGACGGACGGGGCCTTCTCCCCCGACGGGAGCCGGCTGGCCCTGCGGGGCTACTTCACGGCCCGTACGTACGCCTGGAAGGACGGACGGACGGAGGGCGAGGGCGAGCGGGCGGACGCGCCGTGGCAGGGGCAGGCGGAGTCGGTGACGTACGCGGCGGACGGGTCGGCGCTGATGTTCGGGTCGGAGGGCGGGACCAGCCGCGTCGTCGCGGTCCCGCTGGCCGCCGCGACCGCCTCGCCGGCGCCGCCGAAGCCGGGCTCCCCGCCGGAGGCCGCCCCCTCGCCGGAGCCGACGGGCAGCTTCGGCAAGGGAGCCCTCGTCCTGGCGGGAGCCCTGGCCCTGACCTTCGCCGCGAAACGACTGTTCCGCCGACGGCGCTCGACCCACTAGCCCGCGGCTACGACCGGTGCCGGGCCTCCTCGTCCAGCCGGTATTCCCCGGCGTCCGCGTGGTAGCCGTACAGCTCCCCGTAGCGGCCCCAGTCCGTGGCCGTCTCCAGCTGCTGCTCCACCTGTTCGCTCGTGTAGTGGTGCGACAGCAGGTCTCGGAAGAAGCCGGCCCGCTGCCGTGCCCCGCGCGAGCGGCGCAGGGTGGTGTCGATCAGGCGGACCAGCGGGACCTCGCGGGCGCCTTCCGCGAAGAGCTTCTTCGACTCCTGTACGTCGGCCCCCGCGAAGGCGGTGCCGCGCGGGGTCAGGACCAGGTGCAGATCGCGGACCTCGGCCAGGCCCAGCAGCTCCAGCCCGTCCACCAGGGGCAGTACGTCGTCCACCTCCAGGCCCAGCTCGTCGGCCAGGTCCGCAAGATCCTCGCGGCCGGTGCCGCGCTGGAGGACGATCTCGGCCAGGCCCGCCATGCCGTCGACGCTGGCCTCCGGCAGCGGGGTGTTGGCCGGGGTCCGCTTGGCGGGCGGCGGGGCGGCCGGGGTCTTCGCGGCGCGGCCGGTCATCACCGCGTACACGGCGTCCACGACCTCCTCGAACTCGGCCGCGTCCCGGTCGCGGGGCCGGGCCAGGCCGACGGCGAAGGTCTCCTTGATGGTGCCGTAGGGCCGCGAGCCGAGGACGACGACCCGGTCGGCCATCAGCACCGCCTCCTCGATGTTGTGGGTGACCAGCACCACCGCCTTGGCGGGGAAGCGGCCGGAGGCCCACAGCTCCATCAGCTCGCCGCGCAGGTTCTCCGCCGTCAGCACGTCCAGCGCCGAGAACGGCTCGTCCATCATCAGCACGTCGGGGTCGACGACGAGGGCCCGGGCGAAGCCGACGCGCTGGCGCATCCCGCCGCTGAGCTCCTTGGGGTACGCCGACTCGAAGCCGTCCAGGCCGATCAGGTCGATGGCCAGGGTGGCCTGCCGGGCGCGTTCCTCGCGGTCCACGCCCTTGGCCTCCAGGCCCAGTTCCACGTTCTGCTGCACGGTCAGCCACGGCATCAGGGCGAAGGTCTGGAAGACCATCGCCGTGCCCGGGTTGGCGCCGCGCAGCTCCTCGCCCCGGTAGGTGACGGAGCCGGAGCTGGCGGGGATCAGGCCGGCCAGGCAGCGCAGCAGGGTGGACTTGCCGCTGCCCGACTTGCCGAGGAGGGCGACGATCTCTCCCTCGCGGATCTCCAGGTCGATGCCGCCGAGTACGGGCAGTTCGCCGTCGGCGCCCGCGTAGGACTTGGTGAGCGCGGCGGCCTTGAGGATCACGGTCTCGGTCAACGGTGGTTCCTCACATCGAGTAGCGGCGGTCGGCGAGCCGGTACAGGGGCCGCCAGAACAGCCGGTTGAGCCCGACGACGTACAGGCTCATGACGGCGATCCCGGCGATGAGCTTCGGGAAGTTCCCGTCCTCGGTGGCGTGGAAGATGTACGCGCCGAGGCCGGTGGCGGTCAGGGTGGTTCCGGCGAAGGTGACGACCTCGCCGACGATCGAGGCGTTCCAGGCGCCGCCGGAGGCGGTGATGCCGCCGGTGACGTACGCGGGGAAGACAGCGGGGAGGATCAGCCGCTTCCAGCGCTGGATCCCGCGCACGCCGAGGTCGTCCATGGCCTCCTTGAGGTCGGAGGGGATGGCCATGGCCCCGGCGATGGCGTTGAAGAGGATGTACCACTGGGCGCCGAGCGCCATGAGCAGGACGCAGCCGATGTTGATGTCGAGGCCCGTCTTGAGGAAGAACCAGACGGCGACGGGGAAGAGCAGGTTGGCGGGGAAGCTTGCCAGGACCTGCACGACGGGCTGGGCGGTCTTGGTGAGGGAGGGCGAGGAGCCGATCCACACGCCGACGGGCACCCACACGACGGTCGCGGCGACGACGAGGACCACGACCCGCAGGAAGGTGATCAGGCCGAGGTAGAGCGGTTCGCCGAAGACGCCGAGGCCGGTGGTGTCCTGGAGGTAGCGCAGGAGGTCGTAGAGCCCCCAGAGGATCACGGCGGCGGCCAGCACGCCGAAGACGACGTCGCCGGTGCGGCGGCGTACGGGGTCCACGGCCAGGGCCCGGTCGTCGCGGCCGAGGACGCGGGCGGCGCGGGCGGTGGCCTCGCGGCCGGGGGCGGTGGCCCGGCCGAGGAGGCCGGGCCACTGGGAGCGGCGCAGGAAGTCGAGTACGTAGCTGCGCTGGACGTCGCTCGCCTCGGACTGCTCGTTCTTGAACTTCTCGGCCCAGGCGGTGAGGGGGCGCCAGAAGAGGAAGTTGACGGTGACGATGGTGACGGTCATGGCGAGGATGACCCAGCCGACCTTGCCGAGGTCCCCCTCGCCGATGGCCGTGCCGGCGTAGCTGCCCAGTCCGGGGACGGCGTAGTCGTGGCCGGAGACGCTGACGGCCTCGGAGGCGACGAGCATGAACCAGCCGCCGGCGAAGCTCATCATGCCGTTCCAGACGAGGTCGATGACCCCGGCCGGGACCTCGATGCGCCAGAAGCGCATCCAGCGGGTGAAGCCGAACGAGCGGGAGACCTCGTCGAGTTCGCGGGGCAGCGAGGTGAGGGTCGCGTAGAACCCGAAGGTCATGTTCCAGGCCTGCGAGGTGAAGATGGCGAAGACGACGGCGCATTCGAGGCCGAGCAGCGAGCCGGGGAACAGGGCGACGAAGAACGTCACGAGGACGGAGAGGAAGCCGAGGACGGGGACGGACTGGAGGATGTCCAGGGCCGGGATCAGGATCCGTTCGAGACGCCGGCTGCGGGCGGCGGCGTACGCGTACGCGAAGGTGAAGACGACCGAGGCGAACAGCGCGATGAACATGCGCAGGACGCTGCGGGCGGCGTAGTACGGGAGGCGGGCGGGGTCGGTGTCGACGTCGGGGACGTCGGCGGGGTCGAAGTTGACGGTGGTGCCCTTGCCGACCTGGAGCACGAGGTAGAAGAGCACCAGCACCGCTGCGGCCACGGCGAAGTCCACCCACGTCAGGCGGCCCTTCGCGGGGGCGGCCTGACCGGTGTGCGGCGTGTCGGGTCGCGCGGTCTCCATCCCGCCCAGCGGAACACGGCCCCTCCCCGGCCGCCGCCCGAGCCACCCAACCGGGGGTACCCGCCGGGGCTCCGGCCGCCGGTCCGCTGCTGGGGCTCCGCCCCAGACCCCTTACGGCGCTCCGCGCCCGCGCCTCAAACGCCGGCGGGGCTGGATTTGGCTGATCCCGTCCGCCAAGTGCCGGGCACAATCCAGCCC
>NZ_JBHXNP010000090.1:0-39841 GCF_042719495.1 Streptomyces sp. NPDC058525 | reverse complement strand
CGCCCGGACCGCCACCCGGACCGCCGCCCTCGTCCCGGCCGAGGCCGCGGCGGGGGCGGGGGCTGCCGGCGCCCGGGCCCGTGCCGGGACGCGTCCCCGGGACGGGAGCGGGCCGCGAACGCGCCCCGCGCGCCCGCGACTTCACCCGGAGGACGATCACCCCGGCGACACCGATCAGGCAGAGCGCGTACGCCGCCGTCACCCACGCACCGCCCGGGCGGCCCGCCTTGAGCCCGTGCACCAGCGAGGCGCCCCAGGCCGGGTAGGCGCCGAAGTGCAGGGCCCGCCACCACAGGGAGCGGCTCTTGGTCGCGAACACGCTGCGCACCGCGCCGGAGACCGCCACGGTCACGAAGAGGTAGCCGGCCAGCGTGCCCAGCCCGATGAGGACGGGTTGCTCGTCGTCCGCGAAGGGCAGCACCGCGGCGGCCGCGCTCGTCCGCGCCTCCGCGACCTTGACCCATACGTGCAGGGCCAGGAAGCCCAGACCGGCCACGGCCAGTCCGCGGTGGGCGCCTTGGGCGAGCAGCCGGTGCCCCGGTTCGAGCAGCACCCGGTCGGTGGCCACCAGTCCCCACAGGACGGTGGCGGTGAGCGAGACGAGCGAGAGCACGCCCGCCCCGAAGTCGAGGAAGTCCCACAGGCGGGACAGGGCGTCCGCGCGGACCACCACGATGAGGGAGGCGAGTGCCGCGAGGGCGGCCGGGGCCGTCGCCGGATGACGACTCCTGCGGCGGGCCCGGTGCGAGCGGCGTAGGTACGGCTGAGACAGGGGCATCCAGATCTCCTGTGCGCCTGGGCCCCGAGCACTCCACCTGGCGCTCGGCACCCGGGGGTCGTTGTCGCTCGTGCCCGGCAGCGCTGTGAAACTCCTGCGCCGGCCGAGGAGCTAGGGGCCGGAGTGCAGAAGCATCGTGGAGCTACACGTCGCCTCCACAGGATTTATCGAAACGTGATAATTTCTCGCGACCGCGTCTCCGGGGCATCGAACAACACCGGAAGATTCCCCTCCAGCGGAGGTTGCGACTGGCCACCGCGCCACCCGCCGCCTACGCGTCCCCGACGGCAAAATCACGGCAAAACCGCGGGACCGAATGGGGTCGGACCCCTCCAGGAGGGAGTACGAGGGGCCACAACTCTCTTGTCAGGCACGGATGTTGGCGCGAGAGGCAACCTCGGCGGGCCTGTCCTCCGCTACCGGACAGGCCTCACCCCGGCACGAACGAGGAAACGATGTGCGAACTTCTGAACCGCATCTGGTCCCGCCCCCGCGGCGAGTGGACCCGCGTCCTTCGACGGGAACTCCCCGCGCTGGCCGCCGAGATAGTGGAGGAGCTTCTGCATGGAATTCCGGAATTTTCCGCCCTTGTCGATGACAACGATGCCATCGACGACGAATTGCTCAGACAGCGGGTCGAAGAAGCCCTTCTCACCGCACTCGGCTACCGCGACACCCGCGGCTGCCCCTCGGGCAAGGAGCAGGACCAGCAGCAGCACCGGCACCAGGAGCGGGACCAGGAGCGGGACCAGGACGAGGACCGGCATCGGGACCCGCACGAGGACCGGGATCAGGACCGGCAACACCCGCGGCGCACACCGGCCTTGCCCAGGGCCGTCGATCCTGCGCACCGGCACGCGGCCCTCGAGGTCGTGGCGGGCAGGGACCACGACAGGCACCGTGCCGGGGACGACGACGGCGACGGCCCCAGGCACCACGACGGCGACCGCGCCAGGCCCCACGACGGGGACGACATCAGGGACCAGGCGAGGCACCACGACCGGCAGCACGGCACGCACGACGGCGCGCAGGGCGACGGGCACCGCACCCGGCCGCCCCTCGGGCCGGGCGCCGACCGTGCCCGACAGGACCTCTTCGCGGCGCTCACCGATGACCGGACCCCCTCCGGCCCTTCCCTCGCCGAGCTCGCCGACGCGGCCGGCTGGCCCCTCCCGGTGGCCGTACGGGCCATCGCGCCGGCCGCGCCCGGGGAGGCGCAGCAGCTGGCGACCGTACTGGACGACGCCCTCGCCGGGACGTTCGCGGGCCGCCCCTGCCTGCTGGTCCCGAGCCCCGATCCCGACACCCGGGCCCCGCTCGAACTCCCGCTGCGCGGCCGGTTCGCGGCCGTGGGCCACGCGGTACCGCTCCGGGACACGGCGTCCTCCCTGCGCTGGGCCCTGCGCCTGCTCGCGCTGACACCGGCCCGCGCGGGCCTGGACGCCCGCCCCGTCTTCGTGGACGACCACCTCTCGACCCTGCTGCTGCTCCAGGACGAGCCGCTGGCCCACGCGCTGGCCGCCCGCTGGCTGCGGCCGCTGGCGGATCTGACCCCGCGCCAGAGCGAGCGGCTGGAGGTGACCCTCCTGGCCTGGCTGGAGGGCGGCGGTGCACCGGAGGCCGCCAAGGCCCTGAGCGTGCACCCGCAGACCGTCCGGTACCGCATGCGGCAGCTGGAGAAGCTCTTCGGGCCCGGACTGCGCGACCCCCGCACCCGGTTCGAACTGGAGATGGCCCTGCGCAGCCGTCGGCTGATCGCCCAGGTGCGGCGCCAGCACTCGCGGGTGGGGCGCAGGACGGCGCGCGTGGTCACGGCGGACTTCACCCCGCTGGTCGTCGGGCGGATGGCGCGCGTCAACGGCCTGTGAGCACAGCCGAGCAGGAGGAGGAGTAGGAGCAGGAGGAGGAGAAGCAGGAGGGCAGCGGCCGGCCCGGCCCCCGGAAGGACGGGGGCCGGGCCGGCCGCCGTTCACGAGGCGGCGGGTACCGCCCCGCCCATCGCCGAGCTGAGGTCCAGCAGTTCCTCGTACGACCGCGCGCAGTCCTCGCACCCGGCCAGATGGCGCGCCAGGGCGCGGGGCTGCCGCGTACGGCCGCGCCGGACGGCCGAGCCGAGCATGTGGCTGTAGTGCCCGCAGCTCCCGCCGGCCACGGTGTCCACATGGGCGAGCAGGTACGCCTCGCGCAGCCCCTCCCGGGCGCGGAACGCCAGCGAGGTCACCGCGCTGGGGGTGATGCCCAGCCGCACGGCGATCTCGTGCGGCGAGTCCTCCTCGACGAGGGTGTGCCACAGGACCGCCTGCCAACGGGCGGGCAGGGTCTGGAAGGAACGGGCCAGGAGCCGCCGGTCCTCGCCGGCCAGCAGCCGGCGCTGCGGATCGCCGCCGGCCGCGGCCTGCTGGCACCAGGTGTCGAAATCCGCCGTCAGGAGCGTCCGGCCGTCCCCGTCGCGCCACTGCATGGCCGTGTGGCGGACGACGGCCAGCAGGTACGCGCGCCACGGCCCCCGCGGTCCCGCGCCGGAGCGGACGGCCTGCAAGGTCCGGGCGAAGGCCTCCGAGACCAGGTCCTCGGCGTCCTGCGGGGTGCGGCAGCAGGTGCGGGCGTACGCGAGGGCGGCCCGCCGGTGCCGCCGGTAGAGGAGGTCGCACACGGCGGCGTCCGCGGTGCCCGTGCCGTATCCCCTCCTGAGCCTCCGGGTGAGTTCTCCGTCGGAGGGGGCGGCCGGATGCTCCGGGTCGTCCTCGGATTCACGGGATTCACGAGAGGCTGTCATGGCACTCCTCGCAGCTTCGGGTTGGGGCTTCGGGTACGGCGTCGGTTTCGGGTGCGGCGCCGGATTCGGGTACGGGATCGGGTGCGCGTCCGGGATGGGGCCGGACACACGTGTACGGCGATGGCCCGAAGTCGGCTTCGGGCCAACACCTTTCCCGGACGGGGCGCGGTGCATGGGGGAGGAGTCGCACCCCGTCCGGGAGATCGTGGAACCGCTGCGTCAGCGGCAGGTGCGCCCCCTGTTGATGCAGTCCACCGCGTTGTTCATCAGGCCGTTGGACATCACGTTGATGAAGTCCCCGTGGTCGGTCACCGGTTTGTGGAGCTGCTCGGGGAAGCTGTCCACGGCGATCCGCGCACCCGGCGCGACCCCGTACGTGATCCGCTGCACCAGCTGCGGGATGGCGGTGAAGCCCTTCGGGCAGCGGCCGTCGCGGTTCGCGAAGGCCACGTGGGTGCGGTGGTTGGCGCTGTCGGTGTTGCGGCCGTCCCAGCAGCTCTGGAAGGTGAAGGTGCGCACCACGTCGCTGCCCTTGGGACAGATCGGGTACTTGTCCTTCAGCTGCCGGTTCTCGAATCCGGTGCAGCTCCAGGAGGCGTTGGCGTTGGCAGTGCCGTTGGTGAAGGCCTTCGCGTCGCCGGTGATGATCCGCAGGAACCGCGGCATGGCCCTGACCTTGCCGGCGGGGCTCCCCTTGAAGGTGATCGTCACCTGCTTGGGCCGCAGGATCGTGCCCACGTTCGCGTCCTGGCCGCCGCCCGGCGCCTGCGCGTCCCGCTCCGCCTTGCCGTCGCGCAGCCGCAGCACCGGCCAGTAGTAGCTGGACAGGTCGCCGTTGGTGCAGGTGGTGCCGGAGGCGGCGAGGCTGTCGTTGGTGGAGAAGGCGTCGGTGGTCTTGTTGCCCACGTAGTCGTGCATGTGGTGGGCGCCGTTGGAGACGCCGGGGGCGACGATGACGTTGTCGGGGTTGAAGTGGCCGTTCTCGTTGCGCCCGCAACTCGAGCTGAAGGACCCGGTGGAGGCCCCGGCCGAGGCCCCGGGGGTGCGCACGTTGGGCCGTACCTTGCCGATGGCGACGAAGTCGCTGCGCGCCGGGCCGCCCTTGCCGCTGCTCCGGGCGGCGCCCTGACCGGACGCCCCGTCTGCGGCCTGCGCCCCGGCGCCCGCGTCGTCCTCCGCGGACGCCTGCTTGACCTCGCAGCCGCTCATGTCCTTCAGCTCCTCCGGCCGGGCCGCGGAGCGGGCTATCGCGTCGGAGATGCGGCCGATGGTCTCGTCGCGCTGCTGCCGCAGCCCGCCGACGAGCTCCTCGCCGCGCGCCTCGCCCGCGGCGAGCTTCCGGTAGGCGTCGGCGACCTGCACGTCCAGCTGGGCGAGGCCCTCGTCGACCTCGGCCCGGGCCTGGTCGGGTACGGAGGTCAGCCGGTCGCCGACGTCGGGGCAGTCGATGGTGGCGGTCACCTGCGTCTCCCCGCCCCCGTCGAGGCGGCCGTCCTGACCCGCGTTCGCACTGCCCGCGACGACGGCGACGCCGCCCCCGCCCAGGACCAGCGCGGAGACCACGGCCAGCAGCTTGTTCGTCAACCGGGGGCGTTTATGGCCCTTTTCACTCATGCGATCACTTCACTTCACTTCGTCGATCGGACATCGGACGGAGCAGGAGTCCCGTCGGGGACGTTGAGCGCGTCGAAGTCGACCAGCCCGCTGTCCTCGAGGACCGTGATGTGGTCCAGGACCGTGGCGTTGGCGGAGGTGGCCAGGGCGCGGACCATGGAGTTGCGGGTCTGCGCCCGTACTTGGGCCAGCAGCGCGAACACCTTCCCGTGCGCTCGGCGCAACAGCTGGATGAACAGCCGCTCGTACTCGTCCCCTTGGGCGCGGGTCAGCTGGCCCAGCCAACCCCGCTGCTGCTCGGACGGCTGGTTGGGCAGGTCGACGCCGAGGGCCTGGCCGACCTGGATGGCCTGCCGGTCCAGCTCGGTGTGGCCCTCCACGAGGTGATCGCCGGCCGTGCGAACGGTCGCGCGCGTCCCGCGCTGCTGGGCCTGCCGTCCGGCGGGCAGCTCCCACAGGCCGGCGAGCCGCACCTTGCGCACGAAGTCGCGGTCCACGGGGGTCAGCGGCCCGTACGCCGTGCTCATGGTTCCGGCGCCGTCGTCCTCGGCGGCCGGCCGCGCGGCCGAGGCCGAGGCCTCCGTGCCGAACTTCTCCACGGGGATCAGCAGCGCGATCAGCGTGACGGCGAGGGCGGTGATGACGAAGCCGCTGCCGATCGTGTATCGCGTGGCGACCGAAAACCTGCTGATGGAACGCCGCCCGAATGACAGCACAGTGCCTCCTAGGTCCGTGGGCCGGGAGGGGCAGCGGGGCAGGAGGGTCCGCACGAGCCGTGCGGTGCACACCCGCATTCCCGGGGTGTCACGGGACGCTAGTGCCACGGGTGGTGGCCTGGCGGCAGGACCATCACCATTGGATAAACATCCGGGCGAGTACCCGAAGGGCTGATATCTTGCCGCGCCGCGTGCTGCCTAGACCGGGTGTCCCGAGGCGTCCGTGTGGTCCTTCTGCGTCGAGAACTTGTTCAGGAACACGTCGTACCGGCCGTCGGGGCGGCGGGTCATGGTCGCGCCGTCCTGCCAGGTGCCGTTCTCGTCCCACCACTGGCTGCCGTACGGGTCGCCCTGGTTCTGGTGGATGTTGTGCATGCCCAGCCCGGCGTTGAACGGCTCGCCGAAGACCAGGACCGGCCGGCCGACGACGAGGATCGGTTCGAGGGCGAGCGCGGCGTCGAGGTTCGACCCCGACGTCCAGGGCCGGGACGGCGGCAGCCACCGGCCGAGGAGGTCCTTGAGCAGGCGGGGCAGCGGGAGCGCGGGCAGGTTCGGGCCGCTGCGCAGGGCGGGATGCCGGATGTAGTCGAGGGCGCCGGACCCCGCCTTGCGCGCGAGGTCGTGGTAGCCGGGAGCCAGCGCCGCGACCGGGCCGAGCGCCGAGGCGTCCACCGTGAAGACCTTCCACTGGACCCCGGTCGCGGAGTCGTGGCTGTCCACGTCCACGGCGCACTTGTACCGGCCGTCGGGCGCCTCGACCCTGAGGTTGACGTGGAACCACGCGCCCTCCGTGTCGGGCGTGTCGCGGAAGTGCTGCCGCAGGGTCCCGCACAGAACGCCGTAGTCGTCGAATGGCATGGTCCCGAGTCTTCCAGCGGGCCGCGCGCACGGCCATCAGGACTGGGCCATCAGGACTGGGCCATCAGGACCGGGCCATCAGGACCGGGCCATCAGGGCGGGCCGCCGGACCGGCCGTTCCCCGTACGAAACCCAGTTCGTCAGCGTCCGTCGGCCCGCGCCCCACGTCCGGGTGGATGTTTCCCGCCCGGACGCTTTTCGGGGCTCGACGCGCCTGCGGCCCGCAAGAGTTGCTCCATGATCATCGACCCGCCCCCCAGCCCCGACTCCCCGGCCCAGAGCGCACCGGCGCCGGCCCGCCGCCCCTCCCGCCGTACCGTCATCGCCGGCGCGGCCGCGGTCGCCGGAGCCGGCGCGCTCTCGGTCGCGGCAGCGTCCGCCGGGACCCCGCAGGCGCCGTCCGGCTCCGCACGCCCCGACTGGGAGACCTGCCTGACCATCGCCCGGGCCATCCTCGTGCGGGACGACGAAGACCAGCCCCTGGTGCCCCGCTACGCGGACATCCTCCTGAAGAACGGCCTGCCCCGCTCCCGCCGCCCCGGCAAGAAGGTGCTCGTCGTCGGCGCCGGGCCCGCCGGACTCACCGCCGCCCACCTCCTGCGCGAGGCCGGGCACCAGGTCACCGTCGTCGAGGCCAACGGCAACCGGGTCGGCGGCCGCATCAAGACCTTCCGCACCGGCGGCCACGAGAAGGCCGCCGCGCCCTTCGCGGACCCCAAGCAGTACGCCGAGGCCGGCGCCATGCGGATCCCCGACAGCCACCCGCTGGTCACCGGCCTGATCGACAGCCTCGGTCTCAAGCGCAGGCGCTTCCACCTGGTGGACGTGGACGCCGCGGGCCGCCCCGCCTACCGCACGTGGATCTTCGTCAACGGCCTGCGCGTGCGCCGGGCGGACTACGCCCGCAGCCCGCAGGCGCTCAACCGCTCCTTCGGAGTCCCGGCGGCCCACGAGTCCGTGCCCGCCGCACAGATCGTGCGCAATGCCTTCGCCCCCGTGCGCAAGGAGATCGAGGGCAAGAAGGACCGGGAGCTCGTCGAGGGCTGGGCCCGCGTCATCCAGCGCTACGGCCACATGTCGATGTACCGCTACCTGACCGAGGTGGCCGAGCTCGACGAGCGGACCGTCGATCTGATCGGAACGGTCGAGAACCTCACCTCCCGGCTGCACCTCGCCTTCGTGCACAGCTTCATCGGGGCCTCGCTGATCAGCCCCGACACCGCCTTCTTCGAACTGCCCGACGGCACCGCCACCCTCGCCGACGCGCTCTACGCGCGGGTCAAGGACCTGGTGCGGCTCGACCGCCGCGCCACCCGCATCACCCACGGCGAGGGCCAGGTCACCGTCGACACCGTCTCCGAGGGCCGCGGCGGCAGCCCGGTGCGGCGCGAGACCTTCACCGCCGACACCGCGATCATCACCGTCCCCTTCTCCGGACTGCGCCACATCCCGGTCGCGCCGGCCCTCTCGTACGGCAAGCGGCGCGCGGTCACCGAGCTGCACTACGACGCCGCCACCAAGGTGCTGCTCGAATTCAGCCGCCGCTGGTGGGAGTTCGACGAGGCCGACTGGAAGCGCGAGCTGGAGGCCGTGCAGCCGGGCCTCTACCGGAAGTACCAGACCGCGCAGACTCCCGAGGCCGGCGGCCTGCTCGGCGCCCACCCCTCGGTGCCCAAGGGCCGCATCTCCGACGCGCAGCGCGCCCACTACGCCGCCTGCCGTCCCGTCACCCGGGACCAGCCCGAGGCGGCCGGCGTCATCGGCGGCGGTTCGGCCACGGACAACCCCAACCGCTTCATGTTCCAGCCCTCCTATCCGGTCGAGGGCAGCGCCGGCGGCGTGGTCCTCGCCTCCTACAGCTGGTCGGACGACGCCCTGAAGTGGGACTCCCTCGACGACGAGGAGCGCTACCCGCGCGCCCTGGCCGGTGTCCAGGAGGTGTTCGGGCAGCGGATCGAGGTGTTCTACACCGGAGTCGGCCGCACCCAGTCCTGGATGCGCGACCCGTACGCCTACGGCGAGGCCTCCGTGCTGCTGCCCGGCCAGCACACCGAACTGTTCCCCCACGTCCGCTCGTCCGAGGGGAACCTGCACTTCGCGGGGTGCCACACCTCCGTCAAGCCCGCCTGGATCGAGGGAGCCCTGGAATCCGCGGTGCGGACCGCCCTGGAGGTCCACCTGGCGCCCTGACCGGCCGCCGTCAGCTTCCCGCGAGCACGATCAGCCAGTCCTCCCCGCCGAGCCGGACCCGCTCCCGCTTGTCGGGGTTGATCCTCAGCCCGTGGCCGGGACCCGTCGCCGCCCCCGCGCGCAGCCGGTAGCCGACCGCGCATTCGCCGCGGCGGCGCGCCGACTCCACGAGGGTGGCGAACGGGACCTCGCGGCCGGCCCGGACGTACTCCGCGGCCGGCTTGAGGTGGAACTCGCTGCCCTCCGCGTCGAACAGCTCCTCGAAGACCGCGGCCAGGTAGCGGCTCTCCGAGATCTGGGTCATCAGCAGACTGATCAGCCTGCCGCTCACGATGAAGTCGGCGCCCTCCCGGGCGGGCGCGAGGAGCCGGTTCCCGTCGTCGGACATCTCGGTGGTGAGGGCGAGTTCGCGCTGCGCGCCCTCCGCGACGGCCCGCAGGTGCAGCAGCGCGACCAGCGTCCTGTCGTCCGCCAACGCCTCCTCCGCGTCGGCGGACGCGCAGGTGCCCGCCGCCCGGCCCACGGCCGCCGGATCCGCCTCGCCGACGACGATCACGCTGTCGTACGAGGGCACGTCCAGCTTGGCGAGGACCTGCGGGTCGGTGATGTCGCCGCCGTGGAAGGCGACATCGAGATGGCGCCGGGTCGCCGTCGTGCACCCGGAGCCCTCACCCTCCTCGAGGGCCACCACGTCGAGGGAGCTCCCGGGGCTCACGTACTGGTCGAGCTGGTCCACCACGAACGGCGCCCGGCGGTTCCAGCCCAGCAGGAGCAGGCGCTCGGCCAGGGCGAACCGGGGCAGGGGCGTGGCGATCGCGTCCTCGTCCACCCAGGAGTTCACGTCCAGGGGTACGGCCGTGTCGTCGTCCTCGGAGATGACGATGAGCCGGTCGTCCGGCCCGATCCCGGTGTCCGGCCCTGGATTGAGCGCGACGCCCCCGTCGGCGTGCAGCAGACCGACCACGGAGGACGTGGCGTACGACAGCAGGGCCTCGCCGAAGGTGCGCCCGGCGAGGGCGCCGGCGGGGGCGGTGTAGAACTCGTCGCCCGAGAAGTCCAGCAGCTCCTGGTAGACGAGCGAGAGGCCGGGCTGGCGGGCGGTCTGTACGAGGAGCCGGGCGATGATGTCGTCGACGCACAGGACGTGCCCGCCCGGCCCGGCGGCCAGCCTGGCGGTCGCGTGGTTGCGGCCGTCCCGGACGGCGGCCACCACCACCGCCCCGCGACCGGCTCCGGGGACGGCCGCGTTCAGGGCGAGCAGGGTCTTCACCACATGGGCGTCGCCGGCAGGTCCGCCGGGCGGCAGCACGAGCACGGCCTTCGCCGCCTGCGGACTCACCCTGGCCAGCTCGGTGGGGTCGGTGGTGCTGCCGTTGCGGCAGATGATGCGGGTCCGGCCCCGGTCGGTGATGCGCGTGGAGAGCTCGTCCTCCATCTCCACCTTGTCCTTCGGGGCGAGGACGGCGATCGCCGACCGGCGCTGGTTGGCGTTGGCGGCCACCAGCTCCCCGGCCACCGGGAAGATCTGGTCGGACCACCCCAGCACGACCGTGTGCCCCGCTTCCAGCACGGTGGAGTGCCCGAGGCGCAGCGACATGATGCGCCGGTTGATGCCGGTGGTGATCAGACTGACCAGCGTCGACACGAACAGCAGCGCGACGAGCGCCAGCGCCACCGACGCCAGCACGTAGACGGGCGACCCGACCGCGCCCCCGATCTTGAGCGTCTGCCCGACACTGACCCACACCGCCGTCAGCCGGCCGGAGAGGGTCGTCGGGGCCGAACGGTCGGCCCACACCAGCACGATGCTCGCCGGGACCACCACGGCCAGGCAGGCGAGGGCCAGCCAGCCGATCAGCGCGGCGGTCCCCCCTGCCACGAGATGGTCGAACCGGTACCGAAGGCGCAGCCGGAGGGTCGTCGTGTGCTCCTGCGCCATACAAGCTTCCTTCGGAATCGTCGGCCTCGGGAAGGCCTCTTTGCCAACCCCCGAGACGTCCGATCGGTTACGGGTGCACCGGGGAAGCCGGATCCCCGGCGTGCCCGCCCGGGCCCCGCGGGGGCACCCTGGAGACATGGCCCGAGCCAACGACGAGGTCGAGGCGCTCCTCCAGGAGTACGCCGACCTCATCGCGATCCGCGGCGGGGAGGCCTTCAAGGCCCGCGCCTACGAGAAGGCCGCCCGCGCCGTCGGGGGCTACCCGCAGGACGTCTCGGCGCTCGACGCCAAGGGCCTGCGCGAGATCCCGGGCGTCGGCAAGTCGGTCGCCGACAAGATCATCGAATACCTGCGCAGCGGCCGCATGCCCGTCGTCGACGAGGCCAGGGCGTCCGTACCGGCCGGAGTGCGCGAGCTGGTCGCGATCCCGGGGCTCGGCCCCCGCAAGGCCATGCTGCTGTACGAGGAGCTGGGCATCAGCTCGGTCGACCAGCTGGTCGACGCCATCGGGCAGGAGCGGCTGCGCGACCTGAAGGGCTTCGGCGAGCGGACCGAGGACAACATCCTGCACGGCATCGCGGTGCTGCGGAAGGCGGGCGAGGGCCGCATCCTCGTCAGCGCGGCCATGGACGTGGCCGAGCAGCTCGTCGCCGAGCTCTCGGAGGTCCGCGGCTGCGTCCGGTGCACGTACGCGGGCTCCCTGCGCCGGATGCGGGAGACCATCGGCGACGTCGACATCCTGGTGGCGGCCCGCCGGCCGGTCCCGTTCATGGACGCCCTCACCGCCCACCCGCAGACGGCCGAGGTCATCGCGCACGGGGCGAAGAAGACCTCGGTACGGACGGTCACGGGCCTCCAGGTGGACCTGCGGGTCCTCCCGCCGGCCTCCTGGGGCGCGGGACTGCAGTACTTCACCGGCTCCAAGGCGCACAACATCCGCACGCGCGAACTGGCGCTGCGCCAGGGCTTCAAGCTCTCCGAGTACGGGCTCTTCGACTCCGAGAGCGGCGAGAACGTCTCCTCGGAGACGGAGGAGGCGGTCTACGCCAGGCTCGGGCTGCCCTGGATACCGCCGACCCTGCGCGAGGACCGCGGCGAGATCGCGGCCGGGCTGCGCGGCGAACTCCCCGACCTCATAGAGGAGCGGGACATCCGCGGCGACCTGCACACCCACACCGACCTCACCGACGGGCTGGCGCCGCTGGAGGACATGGTCGCCGCCGCGGCCGCCCGCGGCTACGCGTACTACGCGGTCACCGACCACGCCCCGAACCTGTCCATGCAGCGCATGACCAGCGAGAAGATCCTCGCCCAGCGCGAGCGGGTCCGCGCGCTCGACGGAACGCACCACAGGATGCGGCTGCTGCACGGCACGGAACTCAACATCGGCCCCGACGGCACCCTGGACTGGCCCGACGAGTTCCTCGCGGAGTTCGACCTCTGCGTGGCCTCCGTCCACTCCCACTTCAACCAGAGCAGACGCGAACTCACCCGCCGCCTCGTCCGGGCCTGCGAGAACCCGCACGTCGCCGTCATAGGCCATCCCACGACGCGCCGGATCGGCAAACGCCCGGGCATCGACGCCGACTTCGACGCCGTCTTCCAGGCCTGCGCCCGCACGGGCACCGTGCTGGAGATCAACGCGCACCCCGAGCGGCTCGACCTGTGCGACGAAGACATCCTGCGCGCGAAGCGGTACGGCGTGAAGTTCGCCGTGAACTCCGACGCGCACGCCACCACACACCTGCCGTACATGCGCTACGGGGTGGCGACGGCCCAACGCGGCTGGCTGACCAAGGACGACGTGGTCAACACCTGGCCGCTGACCAGACTGCGGAGGTTCCTGGCCCGCAAGGACGCCTGACCCGGTCACCGGCCGCGCACTGCCGCGCACCGCCGCCGCCCACCGGACCGGTCGGCGATCGGTCGGGTCCGAGTCCGGAAAGAACGGGGGACCGCTGACCCGTCCGGCGAATCGTTGTAGGCTCCGAAGACCGCCCTTGACCTGCACAAAGCGGGCAGGGAGCAGACATCTGGGGAGCTTTTTCATGTTTCGCACCATGTTCAAGTCCAAGATCCACCGGGCCACGGTCACCCAGGCCGACCTGCACTACGTCGGGTCCGTGACCATCGACGCCGATCTGCTGGACGCGGCGGATCTGCTGCCCGGGGAGCTCGTCCACATCGTGGACATCACCAACGGGGCCAGGCTCGAGACCTACGTCATCGAGGGGGAGCGCGGATCCGGGGTCATCGGGATCAACGGCGCCGCCGCCCACCTCGTGCACCCCGGGGACCTGGTCATCCTCATCAGCTACGCGCAGGTCGAGGACGCCGAGGCGCGGGAGTTCACGCCGCGTGTCGTGCACGTGGACGCGGACAACCGGATCGTCGAGCTGGGCGCGGACCCCTCCGCCCCGGTGCCGGGCACGGATCAGCAGCGCAGCCCCCACGCGGTGGCTGTCTGAGAGGAGCGGGACCGTGGCGATCGAGTTCGAGGACGCGCGCGAGGCGGGACGGCTGCTGGCGGCCGAGGGCGGGGCGGTGGTCGGGTTCATCGCCTACTTCGTGCTCGCCGAGGCACCCCGCGCCCTGGTGGCGGTGCACACCGTCGTCGAGCCCGGCCACGAGGGCCGGGGCATCGCGGGCGGGCTGGTGAAGACCTTCTACGGGATCGCCGCCGCCGAAGGCGTGCCCGTGGTTCCGCTCTGCCCGTACGCGGCCGCCTGGGCCGCCAAACACCCCGACGAGGCCCCCGAGGCCCCGGCCGGGGTGGTGGCCGCGGCCAAGGCCCAGCTGGAGGGCGACAGCTCCCTGTGGTGACCGGACCGGGGCTCACCCTGCTGCACACCTCGCCCGCGCACGTCCCCGTCTTCGACGCGCTGCGGGACCGGAACCACCCGGGGGCCGTCCTGCGCCACCTGGTGGCTCCGGAGCTGCTGGACCGGGCCCGCGCCGAAGGGCCGTCGGCGGTGGCTCCGGCGGTGCTGGAGGCCCTCGCCGCGGCCGGACCCGGGCCCGTGCTGGTCACCTGCTCGACGATCGGGGCGACCGCCGAGGCCCTGGCTCCCGCGCTCGGCGCCCCGGTGCTGCGCGTGGACCGGCCGATGGCGGCCGCCGCGGTGCGCGCCGGTGCGCGGATCGCCGTACTGGCCACGGTGGAGTCGACGTTCGCGCCGACCGCGGAGCTGCTGGCCGAGGAGGCGGGCGGTCGGCCGACGGCGATCAGCACGCACCTGGTCGACGGGGCCTGGGAGCGCTTCGAGGCGGGGGACACCGCCGGCTACCTGGCCCGCGTGGCCGCGGCCGCCGACGCCGTCGCCGGCGCGGACGTCATCGTGCTGGCCCAGGCCTCCATGGCCGGCGCCGCGGATCTCGTCACGACGCCGGTCCCGGTCCTGTCCAGCCCGGCACCGGGCCTGGCCGCGGGGCTGCGGCAGGCGGGGGCGCTCTAGCGGCACCGCGACGGCACCGCGACGGCATCGCGGCGGCATCGCGGCGACATCGCGGGGGCGTCCCAGGGGCATTTCTCGCGGCATCGCGGGAAAATGGGCCATATGGTGCGAACACTAGAAGAGACGCAGCCGCCGGTGCCCGAGCCCGAGCCGAATCCGGACCCCACCCCCTTCCCCGACCCCGCGCCGATGCCGCGGCCGGTACCGCCCGTGCCCGGCCCCGTCCCGGAGCCGGACCCGGTGCCCCCGCCGCCGGGGCCCGCGCCGGTGCCGCAGCCCGGGCCCTGGAGCTGAGCGGGCTCAGCCCGTCTGGACCTCGGAGCGGTCGCCGCTCCAGAGGGTGTGGAACGAGCCCTCGCGGTCGGTGCGGCGGTAGGTGTGCGCCCCGAAGAAGTCCCGCTGCCCCTGGGTGAGGGCGGCGGGGAGCCGGTCCGCGCGCAGGGCGTCGTAGTAGGCGAGCGAGGCGGAGAAGGCGGGCACCGGGATGCCGTGGCGCACCGCCGCGACCAGGACGGCCCGCCAGTCCTGCTGGGCCGCGCCGATCTCGTCCGCGAACCCCGCGTCGGCCAGCAGGCTCGGCAGCGCGGGCCGTGCCTCGTACGCGGCCAGGATCCGGTCCAGGAACGCTGCCCGGATGATGCAGCCGCCGCGCCACAGCGAGGCCACCGCGCCCAGGTCCACGCCCCAGCCGTACTCCTCGCTGCCGGCCCGGATCTGGTGGAAGCCCTGGGTGTACGAGACGATCTTCGAGGCGTACAGGGCCTGTTCCACCTGCGCCGCGAACGCGTCGGCCTCCTCCCCGGACAGCGCGGAGGCCGCCGGGCCCGGGAGCCCGCGGGCGGCCGCCCGCAGGTCGGCGTGGCCCGAGACCGAGCGGGCGAAGACCGCCTCGGCGATCCCCGACACCGGGACGCCGAGGTCCAGGGCGATCTGCACGGTCCAGCGGCCGGTGCCCTTCTGCTCGGCGGCGTCGGCCACGACGTCCACGAACGGGCGGCCCGTCGCGGCGTCCGTGTGCGCGAGCACCTCCGCCGTGATCTCGATCAGGTACGAGTCCAGGCGCCCCCGGTTCCACTCCCGGAAGGTCTCCGCGATCCGGGCGGGGGAGTAGCCCGCGACCTCGCGCAGCAGGTGGTAGGCCTCGGCGATCAGCTGCATGTCGGCGTACTCGATGCCGTTGTGCACCATCTTGACGAAGTGTCCGGCGCCGTCCGGGCCCATGTGCGAGGTGCAGGGCGTGCCGTCGGCGGCCTTCGCGGCGATCTTCTCCAGCAGCGGGCCGAGAGAGGCGTACGACTCCTCGGAGCCGCCGGGCATGATGCTCGGGCCGAGCAGCGCGCCCTCCTCGCCGCCCGAGATGCCCACGCCCACGAAGTGGATGCCCTGCTCGCGCAGCTCCTTCTCGCGGCGCCGGGTGTCCTGGAAGTGCGCGTTGCCGCCGTCGATGATGACGTCGCCCTCCTCCAGGAGCGGGGCGAACTCGCGGATCACGGCATCGGTCGGGTCACCGGCCTTCACCATGACGACGATGCGGCGGGGGCGCTCCAGCGCGTCGACGAACTCCTTGGCGGATTCGGCCGCGACGAGGGAGCCCTCGTCGCCGAACTCCTCCACCAGGGCCCGGGTCTTCGCGGCGGTGCGGTTGTGGACGGCCACGGTGAATCCGTTGCGGGCGAAGTTGCGGGCGAGGTTGCTGCCCATGACCGCGAGCCCGGTGACGCCGATGTGGGCTGTGCTGGTGCTCATGCGTGCGCTCCTGCGTGCTTCGGTGTGCGGGGATGACCGACGCTACATCCGGACGGCCGCCCGCCGCCGTCCACCGAGCCGAGAGGCCGTCAAATTCCCCTGGAGAGCGCCCTGTTGCGCCCCTTGTCATGCTCTGATCGGCACGTTAAGTTGTGCGGTTCCTGATGTCTTCGATGGGGGCTCCCATGGGTGTACGGGGCCGGCACCGCCGGTATCAGCCGAGCAGCATCAACCGGGCCTCGCTCGCTGTCACCGCCGGTGGCGCCGGGCTCGCGCTCCCGCTCATCGGCGCCGGAACCGCACAGGCCGCGTCCGTGGACACCTGGAACAAGGTCGCCGCCTGCGAGTCCACCGGCAACTGGCGCATCAACACCGGCAACGGCTACTACGGCGGCCTCCAGTTCAGCCAGAGCACCTGGCGCGCCTTCGGCGGCGCCGCCTACGCCCCGCGCGCCGACCTGGCCACCAAGGACCAGCAGATCGCCGTCGCCGAGAAGGTCCTGAAGGGGCAGGGTCCGCAGGCCTGGCCCCAGTGCGGCAAGAAGGCGGGGCTCAGCCGCAGCGGCCCGGCCCCGGCCGTCGCACCGGGCGAGCAGGCCCAGTCCGCGTCCCAGAAGCAGGCGCAGTCCCAGTCCCGGAAGCCGGTCCTGCCGCAGCAGGCCAAGGCGGCGGCAACCGGGAAGCAGGCCGGCACGCCCCGCCCGACCGGGACGTCCGTACTGCCGAACCCGTACGTCGTCGCCCCCGGCGACTCGCTCTCGGTCATCGCCACCGAGCAGCGCGTCGAGGGCGGCTGGCAGGCGCTGTACGAGACCAACCGCGCGACCGTCGGCGGCAACCCGAACCTGATCTTCCCGGGGCAGCGGCTCACCCTGCGGATCACCGCCGCGCCGCCCGCGCAGAACCCGGAGAAACCGCCGCGCACGGCCGAGCCGGTGAAGCCCGTGGAGCCGGCGGCGGAGAAGCCCGCCGAGAAGCCGGCCGAACCGGCGCCCAAACCCGCGGAGAAGCCGGCCGAGAAGCCCGCCGAGAAGCCCAAGCCCGCCGAGAACACCGAGAAGCCCGCGCAGCAGCCCGCCTCAGCGCAGCAGAAGCCGGTCTCGGGCGGCTACTCCGCCCCCGTCGACGCCGCCCTCGGCACCGCCTACCGCGTCGCGGGCTCCTCCTGGTCCAGCGGCTACCACACGGGAGTGGACTTCCCGGTGGCGACCGGCACCTCCGTCAAGTCCGTCGCCCCCGGCCAGGTCGTCTCCGCGGGCTGGGCCGGTGCGTACGGCTACCAGGTCGTCATCCGGCACACCGACGGCCGCTTCTCCCAGTACGCCCACCTGTCGGCGCTCGGCGTCAAGGCCGGCCAGCAGGTGTCCGGAGGCCAGCGGATCGGGCGTTCCGGTTCGACCGGCAACTCCAGCGGACCGCACCTGCACTTCGAGGTGCGCACGGGAGCCGGCTACGGCACCGACATCGACCCGCTGAAGTACCTCCGGGCCCACGGGGTCGACATCTGACCCCCGTACGTGCGAGGGCACGGCGGTGAGCAGCACCAGCCCGGCGGCCGCCACCACGGCGCTGGCCAGTGCCGCCGCCGTGCCGGCCGCCCCGTACCGGAAGCCCTCGTCGAAGAGCGTGAGGCCGACCGTCGCCGCGACCACGGGATTGACCACGGTCACCGTGGCCAGCGGTGCGGTCAGCCCCGCACCCCGGTAGGCGGCCTGCGAGAGCAGCAGTCCGCCGGAGGCCAGCAGCGCTATCGCCGCGAGATCGGGCCACAGGGCGCCCCGCGCACCCGCGGTGAAGCCCTCCGCCACCGACTTGGTGAACACCGAGGCCATGCCGAAGGCCGTACCGGCCGCCGCGGCCATCAGCACGCTGCGCAGCACCGCCCGGCGCATCCGGTGCGCGGCCGGGAACAGCGCCGCCACCGCCGCCCCGGTGACCACGAGCAGCAGGCTCCGCTCACCGCCCGCCAGCATCGGCTCCGCCCGGCCGTCGCCGCCGGTCAGGGCCAGCAGACCGGCCAGACCCGCCGTGGCCGGCACGGCTCCGCGCCAGGCTGCCGCGCCCGCCCGGCGGCGTACGAACACGGCCGCCATGGGCAGGGCGAAGACGATGGTGAGGGCGCCGAGCGGCTGGACCAGGCTCAGCGGACCGTACGCGAGGGCCACCACGTGCAGCAGGGCGCCGAGTCCGTTGAGCGCCACCGCGACCCACCAGCCGCTCCGCCGCAGCGGTGCGTACGGGCGGTCCGGCGTGGTCGCCGCGACCCGTTCCTGGACGATCGCGCCGCCCGCGTACGCCAGAGCGGACACCAGGCAGAGCAGGACCGACAGCGCCAGTGCACTCATGAAGTCCACAATGCCCGACCGGACTTCGCTATTCCTCAGCCCACAGGCGGTCACTGGTCATACTCCTGGCGTAGTACAGGAGTACGCGAGTCTGCGCGCCGGCCCGCCCCGATCCGGCCCCTGCGGACGCGGAAAGTTGCCCCGCGCTCGCGCTGAGTCACGTGCGTGCCGACGGGTTTGGTCCCGGGCGCGTCCGATCCGTACAGTTTCCCTTTTGAGGACTTCCGCAGCAGGCGGATGCGGACGAGTGATCAAGGAACGGCAGCGGCCATGACGGTGACCGAAGACAGCCAGGACTACGGGCACACATACGGACCGGGCATCGACCCCGAGCGGCTGGCCCTCTGCCTCAGCGTGCTCGACGAGCTGGACAAGCTCGACGTCGACCACCCCGACGCGATCACCGTACGCCGCGCCACCGCCGGCCTCTACCGCACGGTCAAGCAGCGCCGCCGCCAGGAGCGCCGCGCCGCCAAGACCGCCAACGACAGGGCCGTCACCGAGGCCACCGCCACCGGCTCCGCCGAGCGCATCGACGACGAGACCGAGGGCCTGCTGCCCACCTCGGTCACGGAGGCCGGCCGGATCGCCGGGATACTCCAGCGCCCGCGCTCCTGCTACATCTGCAAGACGCGGTACGTCGAGGTCGACTACTTCTACCACCAGCTCTGCCAGAAGTGCGCGGCCGAGAACCGGACCCGGCGGGAGGCCCGCGCCGACCTCACCGGCAAGCGCGCGCTGCTCACCGGCGGCCGGGCCAAGATCGGCATGTACATCGCGCTGCGGCTGCTGCGCGACGGCGCCCACACCACCATCACCACCCGCTTCCCCAAGGACGCCATCCGCCGCTTCAAGGCGATGGAGGACTCGGCGGACTGGATCCACCGCCTGGAGGTCGTCGGCATCGACCTGCGGGACCCGGCCCAGGCCGTCGCCCTCGCCGACCAGGTGGCCGAGGCCGGTCCGCTGGACATCCTGATCAACAACGCGACGCAGACCGTGCGCCGCCTGCCCACCGCGTACGCCGCGCTGGTCGAGGGCGAGGGCGCCCCGCTGCCGGCCGGCGAGCTCCCCGCCCACCACGTCATCGGCGCCTTCAACTCCGGTGCGGTCGACGGCCTGGCGGCGCTGCCCGTCGGCGTGAGCGGCCTCGAGGCGCAGAAGGTCGCCGACCTCGCCCTGGTGGCGGGCAACGCCAGCCTGGAGCGGCACCTCGCCGGAACCGCCATCGACGCGGGCGGCCTGCTGCCCGACGTCGTCGAGAGCAACACCTGGGTGCAGACCATCGACCAGATCTCCCCGGTGGAGCTGCTCGAGACCCAGCTGTGCAACTACACCTCGCCCTTCATCCTGATCAGCGCGCTCCGCCCGGCCATGGCCGAGGCCGCCCGGAAGGCGACCAGCGGGCGGGCGTACGTCGTGAACGTCTCGGCGATGGAGGGCGTCTTCAGCCGCGGCTACAAGGGTGCGGGCCACCCGAACACCAATGCCGCCAAGGCCGCGATGAACATGGTGACGCGGACCAGCGGCCAGGAGATGTTCCAGACCGACCGGATCCTGATGACCTCGGTCGACACCGGCTGGATCACCGACGAGCGCCCGCACTTCGACAAGCTGCGGCTGGCCGAGGAGGGTTTCCACGCCCCCCTCGACCTGATCGACGGCGCGGCCCGGGTCTACGACCCCGTCGTCCGCGGCGAGGCGGGCGAAGACCTGTTCGGAGTCTTCCTGAAGGACTACGCCCCCGCCAACTGGTAGCCGCGCCGGGCCCGCGGCCCCGGCGGCCCCCAGGGGGATCGCCGGGGCGGCGATCCCCGAGACCCCGAGAACGGCCCCCTCGGCCTGCCGAGGGGGCCGTTCAGGTTCTCGGCAGGAAGGGCCGCCCGGCCGCGGCCCGGTAGGCACCCGCCGCGACCAGCTCCAGCACCGGCTGCCAGTCCTCCAGCTCGCCCGCCTCCGGGCCCGCCGCGTCCGCGGCGTCGTGCGCCTGGCGCAGGGCCCCCGCGGCCTCGCCGTCCGGGCCGGCCGCCGCCGGGGCGCCGGGCCCGGCACCCTCCCCGGCCCGCGCGTGCAGGCGGATCAGCCGGGCCACCCGCTCACCGAGCAGCGGACGCACCGCTTCCGCCACATCGTGATCGCGCGGGGACGCTGCGTCACCCGGACGGAGCAGCTCGCCGAGATCCAGTACCAGCCCCGCGATCTGGAGCTCTTTGTCGAACGGGTGCGCGCGGCGCAGGAGGGCCGCGGTCCGCAGTCCACGGCCGTCGCGGCAGGCGTGCAGAAGATCCATCAGCTCCGGAACGCCCGACACGTGGGGCACTTCGAAACCCCGTACTCCGGACCTCGCCACCGCCGCTCCCTCCGTCGCCCCCGCGCGCATCCGGGCACGAGCGGACCATGCTTGTCGCACCCGCGGGCCGACGACTTCCTGAACTCGCGGCGAAAACAAGAGGGCGACGTGGTTTTTGCCTTTCTATCGAGCGGGGGCCCGCTCATATGTGTACTCTGGGGCATCAGACGGCCCCACCCGGGCCACGCTCCACCAAGGCGCCACCGCGTCCGGAAACCCTTTCCTCCCAGCCCGGCGCGGCACGCCTGCCGGGTTACGCGACACAGAGGAGTGCGCGGTGACAGAAACGACGAAGCCCGAACCGACGTTGCTGGAGCGGACGGGAACGCGGGCCAAGCCGCGGACCGACGAGCTCGGAAGCCTTGAGGTCTGGGCGCGGTCCGCCCCGATCCGGCTGGCGGGGTACGAGGACGACCTGGCGGAATCGCACATCCTGCCCGGCATCGACTGACCCGCAAGAGCGGTACGCGCGCCCCTGTGCCCACCCGCACCGGGGCGCTGCCGCACCCCCGGAAGGTTCCCGGACCGCCTACGCCGTGAGCGTCATCGCTGACGGCGATCATGACTTCCGCCGCCCCGGCAGGCCGGGCACGCTGAGGGCATGAAGCTGCTGATGCTGGGTGGAACCGAATTCGTCGGACGCGCGATCACCGAGGACGCCCTCGACCGGGGCTGGGAGGTGACCGTCTTCCACCGGGGCCACCACGCACCCCCGCCGGGCACCTCGGCCCTGCACGGGGACCGCACCGCCCCCGGCGGCCTGGACGCCCTGGCCGAAGGGGAATGGGACCTCGTCGTCGACACCTGGGGCGGCGCCCCCACCGCCGTACGCGACAGCGCCCGCCTGCTGCGCGAGCGGGCCGGCCGGTACGCGTACGTCTCCAGCCGCTCCGTGTACTCCTACCCCGCCCCGGCCGGAAGCGACGAGGACGCCCCCGTGGTGGAGGGCTCGCCCGACGCCGGATCCACCGCCTACGCCGAGGACAAGCGCGGCGGCGAACTCGCCGCCCTCGAAGCCTTCGCGGACCGCGCCCTGCTGCTGCGCGCCGGGCTGATCCTCGGCCCGTACGAGAACGTCGGCCGGCTGCCCTGGTGGCTGAACCGCACCGCCCGCGGCGGCCCGGTCCTCGCCCCCGGCCCGCGGGACCTCCCGCTCCAGTACATCGACGTGCGCGACCTCGCGGGCTGGACCCTCGACGCGGCCGCCGCCGGGCTGGGCGGTGCGTACAACACGGTCTCGCCCGTCGGGCACGCCACCATGGGCAGCCTCCTGGAGGCCTGCGCCGCCACCACCGGCGGCGGCGCCGACCTGCGCTGGACCGACCGCGAACCGATCGAGCGGGCCGGGGTGCAGCCCTGGACCGAGCTCCCGGTCTGGATCCCGGCGGGGGAGGGGCACGACTTCATGTACGGCGGCGACGTCTCCAAGGCCCTGGCCGCGGGCCTGAAGTGCCGCCCGGTCGAGGAGACCGTGGCCGACACCTGGGCCTGGCTCCGCTCGCTCGGCGGACGGGCCCCGCAGCGCTCCGACCGGCCGGCGCCCGGCCTCGACGCGGCCCGGGAAGCGGAGCTACTCGGGCTCTGACCGGGCCGCGCCGGCGAGACGGGTGGGCGGCAGGTACTCGCGCACCAGCGTGCGGTGCCACCACGCGCCCGTCTCGCGCAGCTCCCGCCACGTGGTGAACCGGTATCGGTACAGCAGGGCGCGGACATAACGCGGCGGGGCGTCCGGGAACGGATTGTGGCGCAGCAGCCGCAGCGTGTCCCGGTCGCCCGCCAGCAGCCGCTCCACGAACGGCCCGAACCAGTCCCGCGCATATCCGGGGGAGAGCGCCGCGAACCACATCAGCCAGTCCAGGCGCAGGTGGTACGGGGCGAACTGGCGGGGAAGCCTGCGCAGTCCGCCCGGTTTCCCCTTGAAGCCGTACTCCCGCCAGGCCCCGTCCGCGTGCGGCACCCGGTCGGCGGTCCCCTCGACCACGACCTCCTCGCGGATCCGGCCGACCGTGCCGAACGCCCCGTAGGTGTTGACCAGGTGGAGCGAGTCGAAGGAGCGGTTCATCACCTGGCGGCGCGAGATCATGTTCAGCACCGGATGGCGGCTGAGCACCAGCACCAGCACGGTCACCGCGCAGACCAGCACCGCGAACCACACCGGCGCGGCCCGCGAGGCGGCCGCCGGGGGCGCCCCCGCGAGCCCCGTGAAGTCAACGGCCGACAGCGCCAGGGTGATCGTCAGCCAGTTCAGCCAGGCGAAGTTGCCGGACAGCACCAGCCACAGCTGCGTCGCCACGATGACCCCGGCGGCGTACGAGGCCACCGGCTGCGGGGTGAACAGCAGGACGGGAACGACCAGTTGGGTCACATGGTTGGCCGCGCACTCCACCCGGTGCAGGGGCCTGGGCAGATGGTGGAAGAACCAGCTCAGCGGCCCGGGCATCGGCTGCGTCTCGTGGTGGAAGTAGAGGCAGGTGAGCCGGCGCCAGCAGGAGTCCCCGCGGATCTTGATCAGCCCGGCCCCGAACTCCACCCGGAAGAGCACCCAGCGCAGCAGCCAGAGCACCAGCACCGGCGGCCCGGTCCGGGCGTTGCCGAGGAAGACGGCGAGGAACCCCACCTCCAGCAGCAGCGACTCCCAGCCGAAGGAGTACCAGGTCTGCCCCACGTTCACGATGGACAGGTAGAGCAGCCACAGCAGCGCCCACATCGCCATGGCGACGGCCAGCGGCACCTCGTCCCCGGCGCCCGCCGCCAGCGCCGCGGCCAGCAGCGCCCCGGCCCAGGCGCACCCGGCGAAGAGCCGGTCGGAATAGCGCAGTTGGAACAGGCTGGGCGCGCGCCGGAAGGGCACGTACCGCACGTAGCGCGGCACGGGCAGCATGCCCCGCGCTCCGATCAGGGCCCGGAACTGCAGGGCGGCCCCGACGAAGGCGAAGAGGTAGACACCGGCCAGGGCCCGCTGGAAGACCAGCCGGCCGAGCCAGTACCCGGGCGCCGTGAACCAGTCCATCGCCTCCAGTATCGGGCCGGTCAGGCGGCGGCGGCCAGCCTGCGCACGTGGCGGCCGAGCAGGCGGGCGTAGCTCCGCTGGAGGAGGGGGACCACCGGGCCCGCGAGCCGGGTGTACCAGCCGGCCGGGCGGCTGAAGGCGGTCACGGTGAACCACACCGTGCCGTCGGCGTCCATGTCGACGACGAAGGACTCCTCCCCGCTCTCGGGATGGCCGGTCAGCGTCCCGTAGGCGAAGCCCACCCGGGTGGGCTCGTACGCCGTCCAGACCACCTCGCACGGAGCGCTGATCCGCAGCGGGCCGAGGCCTATGCCCACCACCGCGCGGCTGCCGGGGCGCACGGCCCCGGCGTCGGCCCGCACCCGCATCCCGGAGGTCCGGTGGGCGTGGAAGGTGGTCACCGCGACTCCGGCGGCCTCGAAGGCGGCCCGCCCGTGGCCGATGCGGGTGCGGTGGTGCAGGTGGTGGTAGCCGGCGGGCAGCGGGCGGCGGGCCGTCGCACCCCGCTCGGGGTAGCTGAGGGCGTCCCGGCCGGCGCTGATGATGCGGGTCATGGCGTGGTCTCCTGTCGGGCGGTCCGCGGGGCCTCCGCGGTCTGTGTGTGCTGTGCGGTCGCGGTCTGCGGGTGGTCTGCGGTCAGCCGGCGCCAGGCCAGCACCGAGCAGAGGGCGAATCCGAGGGCGTTGCCGAGGCCGTGGGTCGCGGCCATCCAGGTCAGCGTCGGGTGCGGGATCCCGGTGGCCTCGCCGGCCGCCCACCACACGGCGAGCAGCATGGTGGCGACCAGGACCACGGCCGAGGTGGCGAGCAGCGCCCGTGTGGCCCGGTCGGGTCCGGCGGGCCGGATCTCCCGCCAGGTCGTCAGGGCGACGGCCCACATCCCGCCGGTCAGGACCACCGCGCCCGCCAGTTCGGCCCAGTCGTCGACGAAGTAGCCGAGGAGCACGAGCAGGGTGCCGGCCGGGACGCTGTAGGCGGCCCAGCGGGCGCCGGGCCCGGGCGCCGCGGCCCGGCACACCAGTCCGGCGACCAGGGCGGCCGTGAATCCGGCGAAGTGGAAGTGCGGCACGGTCAGCGCCAGGATGTCGAGGTCGAAGCCGAAGAGCCGGTGGCCGGCGCGCTCGGCGACCAGGGCGGTCCCGGCGACCGCGGGCGAGGCCAGGGCGGTGGCCACGGCGATGTCGGCCGGTCCGGGCATCCGGCCCCGCAGCAGCACGGCCGGGGCCCGCGCGGCGAGGGCCAGACAGGCCGCCGCGTAGAGTGCGGCGAGCACCGTGGCCGGCAGGCCGCGCGGCAGCCACAGGCACACCGCTCCGAGGGCGGCGGGCAGCGGCCACAGGCGGGCGGTGCGGCGCAGCCCGGCCGGGTCGATCAGGCGCAGGCCGGCCGGGACCACGTAGAGCATGCCCAAGGTGACGATCACGTTCACCAGTACCGTCATGACGATCTCCCCTCCCCAGCGTGTTGAACGTGTTCAACTCGCGAGGGTGACTCTACGGGGTTCCTTGAACATGTTCAAGAAGCGCTCCGGTTGCGGCCCTCGCGCGGATGCGGCAGACAAGAGGGAGCAACCGGGGCGAAAAGGGAGATACACGTGCACGCACCGACACCTCCGACACCTCGTCAGGCGCCGCGTCGTCACGCACCGGCCGGCGCCGCTCTGTTGGCCGCCCTCGGCCTGTTCGCGGCGGGCTGCGGCGGCTCCGAGGACAAGCGCGGGAGCGCGGGATCCGAGAGCCAAGACGTATACCTCCAGCCCGTGGCCTCCGCGGGCCCCGCCCCCTTCACCGCCTCCTCGGCCACCGCCGAGTCCGCCCCCGTCCAGCCCCCGCTGCCCAACCCGACCGGACAGGGCATCCGCACGGTGAACGCGGCCACCCCCGGCCTGTACGGCGGCACCCAGCGGCTCGGCAGCTGCGACGTCGAACAGCAGGTCCGCTACCTGACCGAGGACGCCGCCAAGGCCCGCGCCTTCGCCGAGGCCTCCGACATCGAACAGGCGAAGATCCCCGACTTCCTCCGCGGTCTCACCCCCGTCGTGCTGCGCGCCGACACCAGGGTCACCAGCCACGGCTTCCGCGAAGGCGCCGCCGACGGCTTCCAGTCCGTCCTCCAGGCCGGTACCGCCGTCCTCGTCGACGAGCACGGCATGCCCCGGGTCCGCTGCGCCTGCGGCAATCCGCTGCTCGCGCCCCGCGCGCCCAAGGGCTCCCCGGTCCAGAAGGGCGACCCGTGGAACGGCTACCAGCCCAACCAGGTCGTCGTCATCGAACCCACCACCCACGTGATCGACAACCTGGTCATCGTCAACATCGCCGACAACACCTGGATCGAGCGCAAGCGGGGCGACGACGGCGCCCGGGACCGGCCCCCGCAGGTGCCGCCGCGGTACGACCCGGCCGACGGCATCCCCGACGGGCCCGTCACCCCGCCCGGGACCGTGCCCGCGGAGCCCTGCCCGAGCCCGACCGGCAACAGCCTCGCCCGTACGGCGCCGCCGACGCCGCGCGGCAACAGGCAGGGGGTACCGGCCCCGCCGTCCGCGGACTGCCCGCCCGGCTCGCCGGCCACCCCCTCCTCGCCGTCCGCTCCGGGCGACGGGCCGCGGCGCAGTCCCGGCCTGCCGTCAAACCCGGCCGCGCCGCAGCAGCCGCCCTCGGACGGGCCCTCGGGCGCGCTGCCGGAGGACCCCTTCGACCTGCCCTCGGACGCCCCCTCCGACGGGGCGGAGGACCAGGGCGATCCCTTCGACCCCTTCGGCCCCTCGGACCCCGCCGACCCTGCCGATCCCTCCGATCCCTCCGATCCCTCGGACCCCTCCGACCCCTATGCCGTCCCGGACGAGCAGCAGCCGTCGCCCTCCGACCCCGGCTACTCGCTGGAGAGCGCCTGACCGGCCCGTGTGTCATGGTGGACCGGTGCCGAGCTCCGTATCGCTGCCGGACGACTGGCCCGCGCACCCGGACCGGTCGCTGGCACTGAACCGCATGGGCAGCTTCGACTGGGACCTGGTCACCGGGCTCATGCACATGGACGCGGCGGCACTGGACGTCTTCGACACGGCCCCCCACGAGTACGACGGCCGGCCCGAATCCCTGTCGCCGCGCGTGCCGCCCGTCGAGGCCACCCGCCTCGACGCCCTGGTCTCCAGCGCCCTCAAGAGCAGCGAGGACAGCTACGGCGCCTACTTCCGCATCCGCTGCCACGACGGCCGGCTGCGCTGGACGCACACGCAGGGCCGCGTCATGCGCGGCCCCGACGGGCGCCCGTACCGGATCATCGGCATAGTCCGGGACGCCACCGACGAGCTCAGCCACTCCGCGGAACGCCTCGGCCTCGACGAGGAACGGCGCCGCCAGACCTCGGTGGTGGAGAGCACCACCGCCGCCCTCGCCCACGCCCGGACCGTCCAGGACGTCATCGACGCGCTCGGCGACGCCCACGGCCTGGAACGGCTCGGCTCGATGGGCATGGTGATGGGCCTGGTCGAGGCCGGGCGGATCCACCTCGTCGCCGAGGGGCCGCAGGGCAGCTTCGTGCCGGGGACGCGGTACACGCGCGTGGACGAGCAGTACCCGATGAGCGAGGTGGTCCGCTCGCTCCAGCCGCGGTTCCTCGACTCGGCGCAGGAGTTCGCCGCGGGCTATCCCGGGCTCTGGGCGAAGATCGAGTACATGCGGATCTCGGCGGCCGCCTATCTGCCGCTCATCGCCCAGGCCCGCCCGATCGGTGCGATCGGCCTGCTCTACCAGGACAAGGACGGCTTCACCCAGGACGAGCGGAACCTGCTCGTCGCCCTGGGCAGCAGCATCGCGCAGAGCCTGCAGCGGGCCATGCTGCTGGAGCAGGAGCACGACCTCGCCGAGGGCCTCCAGCAGGCGATGCTGCCGCGCCGGATCCCGTCGGTGCCGGGCGCGGAGATCGCCGTCCGCTACCGCTCCGCCCGGATGGGCCAGGACATCGGCGGCGACTGGTACGACGTGATCCCGCTGCCCGGCGGCCGGGTCGGCGCGGTCATCGGGGACGTCCAGGGCCACGACACGCACGCGGCGGCGGTCATGGGCCAGCTGCGGATCGTGCTGCGCGCGTACGCCGCCGAGGGCCACTCGCCGGGCACGGTCATGGCCCGGGCCTCGGTCTTCCTCCACGAACTGGACACCGACCGCTTCGCGACGTGCACGTACGCGGAGGCCGACCTCTCCACGGGCGTGCTCCAGCTGGTCCGCGCCGGCCACATCGACCCGCTGCTGCGCACCCGCGGCGGGGACTGCCGCAGGCTCCCGGTGGGGGGCGGGATGCCGCTGGGCCTCTCGGCGGAGTTCGGACGCCTGGAGTACCCGGTGACCACGGTCGAACTGGACCCGGGGGAAACGATCCTGCTGTGCACGGACGGGCTGGTGGAGCAGCCCGGCGCCGACCTGGACGACGGGATCCGGCTGCTCACCTCCCTGGTCCGCAGCGGACCCGCGGACCTCCAGCTCCTCGCCGACCGGCTGTGCGGGGTCGTCGAGGAGCGGGGCGGGGACGACGACATGGCGCTGCTCCTGCTGCGCCGCCAGGTGGAGGACACCCCGCAGGGCGGCGGCCGGCTCCAGCAGCACGTCGCGCCGGCGGACCCGGAAGCCCTGGTGGCGGCGCGCCACATGATCGGCGCGGCGGTGCGGGCGTGGGGCGCGCGGGAACGGTCCGACGAGATCGAGCTCGTCGCCGACGAGCTCATCGTGAACGCCCTGATGCACACCGACGGGCCGGCGATCGTGACCCTGCGGGTGCTGAACGGGCCCGAACGGCGGCTGCGGGTGGAGGTCGAGGACCGCTCCAGCGCCCTGCCGAGGCGGCGCGAGGCCGGGGAGTCCGGGGTGTCGGGGCGCGGGCTGATGCTGGTGGACCGGCTGGCGGACGTGTGGGGCGTGGAGTCGCGGGGCAGCGGCAAGTGCGTGTGGTGCGAGTTCGTGATGGGCTGACATCCGGCCGCCGTACGGTTCACGGGCTGACGCCGGGGCCGTACGGTTCACGGGCTGACGCCCGGGCCCGCCGTACCGTTCGCGTTCCGTCCGGGGCCGGGGCAGGCTGGGAGCATGCCGGAGCTGCCCGAGGTCGAGGCCCTGCGGGAGTACCTCGACGAGCACCTCACGGGGCGGGTCGTGGAGCGCGTCCTCCCGCTCGCGGTGAGCGTGCTCAAGACGTACGACCCGCCGCTGACCGCCCTCGAAGGGCAGACGGCCGGCGCCACCGCCCGGTACGGCAAGTTCCTGGCCCTGCGCATCGGCGGGCTCCACCTCGTCACCCACCTGGCCCGGGCCGGCTGGCTGCGCTGGCAGGACGCCGTGCCCGCGCAGCCGCCGCGCCCCGGCAAGGGACCGCTCGCGCTGCGCGTGGTCCTGGCGGACGGCGCCGGCTTCGACCTCACCGAGGCCGGCACCCAAAAGCGCCTCGCGGTGTACGTCGTGCACGACCCGCAGGAGGTGCCGGGCATCGCCCGCCTCGGTCCCGATCCGCTCGACGCGGCCTTCGACCGGGATGCCTTCGCCGCCCTGCTCACGGGCGAGCGGCGGCAGATCAAGGGCGTGCTGCGCGACCAGAGCGTCATCGCCGGGATCGGCAACGCCTACAGCGACGAGATCCTGCACCGTGCCAAGGTCTCGCCCTTCAAACTGGCCGCGTCCTTCGACGAGGAGCAGACCACCCGGCTGTACGCGGCCGTCCAGGACACCCTGCGCGAGGCCGTCGGCCGGGCGCACGGAGTGGCCGCCGGGCGGCTCAAGGCCGAGAAGAAGAGCGGGCTGCGGGTGCACGGCCGGGCCGGGGAGCCGTGCCCGGTGTGCGGGGACACGGTCCGCTCGGTCTCCTTCGCCGACTCCTCTCTGGAGTACTGCCCCACCTGCCAGACCGGCGGGAAGCCGCTCGCTGACCGGCGGCTCTCGCGCCTCCTCAAATAGCGGAGCGCTGCGTAGACTCCGGCCCCATGGCCGAGGACCAGCGGCAGCCGCCGCGGCGCGAGATCGTCACCGGGGTGCCCCGCGGCACGCGCCGCAGGCCGCCCGCGCACACCCCGGCCCGCTCGGAGATCTCCGAGCAGACCACCCTGGGCGCCACCTACGTACGGGCGCTGATGCGCAGCCAGCTCCGCGCGGGGCTGGGCGCGCTGGCCGGACTCGCGCTGTCGGTCGGGGCGCTGCCGCTGGTGCTGCTGCTGCCGCGGGCGGCGTCCGGGCCGCTGGTGTGGCTGGCGCTGGGCCTGCTGGTGTATCCGGTGATGTGGCTGATCGCCCGCTGGTACGTCGTGCGCGCCGAGCGCAACGAGGCGGACTTCACCGGCCTGGTGACGGACCCGGCCGAGGCCCCCGGGCCCCACCGCCGCGCGTAGGGGGTGTCGTGTCCGCCCGTCCTCAGAACAGGTGCATCGCCAAGTGGCCCAGCGGCAGGCCGAGCTGCCAGGCCGGGGTCCACACCCGCGCGTTCTCGTCCAGTCCCGGCGGGGTGTCGGCGTGCCCGTGCCGTCCCGGGTCGAGGTTGGTGGCGAACAGCTCCGTATGGTCCAGCCAGCGCCAGGCCGCCCGGGCCAGTTCCAGGTCCGGCTCCTCGGCGCGCCCGCGCTCGCGGGCCTCCTCGCCCAATGCGAGGAACCGGGTGTGCACCCAGTCGCGCCACGGGTGGCCGTACGCCGTCAGCGAGAGCCACTCGTCGAGCTGGGACACCACCCGGATGCCGGAGAGCTCCCCGGCCGCGTCCGAGAGGTAGATCGTCAGCGCGAGCGTGTCCCGCCCGGCCTGGAACTCCAGGGTGCTGACCGGGATCAGCCGGCCCGTGCGCAGCAGTTCGTCTGCGATGTACTCGGCGTAGAGCCAAGCCATGGGCACCGCGAGCCCGCCGTCACTGGTGCCGTTCATACCCTCGGGCTGCACCGTTCCACCTTCTCCCGCGCGTTCAGCGTCCCGCCGTCAGCCCTGAGCCTTCACCGAGCGGCTCGCCGGGCGGGGGATGTTTACTCAACTTGAACGCATCGATGCCTCATTCCATGCGGTTTGTGTCCGGTTAGCGCGCATTCGAGGCAGTACTCGGTCTCTTCGCGCGGAGGCTCCCGGTTCCGGCCGGGCTCAGGCGCCGAGTCCGTACCCGTACCCCTGGAGGTCCTTCCGCAGGGCGCGCAGGGCGTAGTACGTACGGGATTTGACGGTTCCGGCCGGAATGCCGAGTTCGGCGGCGGCCTCGGCCACCGAGCGGTCCCGGAAATAGACCTGCATCAGCACCTCGCGGTGCTCCGGGCCCAGCGAGCCGACGGCCCGCCGGACGTCGATCGCCGTGACCGAGCCGGCCACCGCGTCCACGGGGGCGGGCGCGTGCTCCAGGCCCTCGGGGTCCACCTCCTGCGGCCGTGACAGGCGGGCGCGCCGTGCGTCGATCGCGAGCCGCCGGGCCACCGTGAACAGCCAGGGCCGCATGGACTCGTGCTCGGTCGAGAGGACCTCGGGGTGCTGCCAGACCCGTACCAGGGTCTCCTGCACGAGGTCCTCCGCGCGCTGGGCGTCCCCGGCGGTGAGCCCGACCAGGAAACCGAACAGGGCCCGCCCGTGGTCGCGCTGGAGTTCGGCCAGCGTCTCGGGGTCGGTACGCCGAAGGACGGGGGAGAGCGGCACGAGGGGCTCCTTCCGAGGTGTGCGGAGGTCCGTGGGGGAGGTCGACGCACTCACCCTGACCTGCGAGGAGCCCCGACGGGAACCGTCCGGTCCGGCCGGTGCGCCCAAGCACCCGGGTCGTCCGGTGGGCGGCCGGGCCGGGCGGTGAACGGTCGAACGGCGCGGCGAACGGCAGCGGCCGATCGAGTGGCCGGGTGCCCGGCGGACGGATCCGTTCCTTGACTATTGACGTCTTGTTATATGGATTACGAGAGATCGGATAGTCGTACTGATGAGAGCCGGGCACGAGATGACCAAGCGCACCCGACAGGCCGCCGCCTTCCTCTCGGCCCTCCTGCTGTCCGCGGCCGCCGGCTGTTCGGCCGCCGGGGAACCGGCCCCGGCCCGCCTCGGCGAATCCGCCGGACCGGCCGCCTCCAGCGCCGCCGGGGCCCCCGCGGCCGCCGCGGGCAAGGGCTTCACCCTGGTCGCGAGCGGCGACGTACTGCCGCACACCTCGGTCATCCAGCGGGCGGCGAACGACGCGGGCGGCGACGGGCACGACTTCCGGCCGATGTTCTCCGGCGTCAAGCCCGTGGTCTCCGGGGCCGACCTGGCCCTGTGCCACATGGAGACCATCTACGGCGACGAGGACGGCCCGTTCTCCGGCTACCCCGCCTTCGTCTCCCCGCCGAGCGTCGCCGACGCGCTGAAGGACACCGGCTACGACGGCTGCTCCACGGCCTCCAACCACACCCTGGACGACGGGGCCGACGGGCTGCGCCGCACGCTGGACCGCTTCGACAAGGTCGGCCTGAAGCACGCCGGTTCGGCCCGTACGGCGGCCGAGGCGGCCACGGTGACCACGTACACGGCCGGCTCCGCCAAGGTCGCGCACCTCGCGTACACCTACGACACCAACGGGTACCCCATGCCGCAGGGACAGCCGTGGGCGGTCAACCTGATGGAACAGGACAAGATCGTCGCGGACGCGCGGGCGGCCCGGAAGGCGGGCGCGGACATGGTCCTGGTCAGCCTCCACTGGGGCACGGAGTGGCAGACCGCACCGGACGACCACCAGCTCTCGCTCGGCAAGGCGCTGACCGCCTCGCAGACGGGCGGACGCCCGGACATCGACATGATCCTGGGCACGCACGCGCACATCCCGCAGGCCTACGAGAAGGTCAACGGCACCTGGATCGTCTACGGCATGGGCGACCAGGTCGCGGGCGAGATGTTCAACTACTCCGGCGCGCGGGACATGCGCGGCAACTACGGCTCGATCGGCCGCTTCACCTTCGCCCCGCCGGCCGCCCCCGGACAGCGCTGGCAGGTCACCAAGGCCGAGTTCGTCCCGCAGATGATGGACCTCTCCATCGGCCGGGTCGTCAACCTGCCGGCGACCCTCGCCGAGAACCCCGGCCAGGACGAGTACGAGGCCGCCCAGGACGCCATCACCGAGGCCGTCCTCAGCCGCGGCGCGGCGAAGGACGGCCTGACGATGGCGAAGTAGCCCTCACGTCACGCCGGCGCCGCGCCGGCGCCTCACGGAACCACGGTCACCGGCCGGCGGCCCGCCTTCACCAGGCGGATCGCCACCGACCCCACGATGCGGTGGCCCGCCTGCTCCGAGGCGCCGACCACCACCGCGTCCGCCGTCAGCTCCTCCGCCGCGCTCACCAGGCCCGCCGGGGGCACCTCCCAGCGGTAGCCGGGGGAGGGTCGCCGCGGAAGGTGTCGCCTTCTCGGCGAGCGGACCGCCGCCGCCCTCCCTACAGTGCGAACCATGAGTGCCACCGTGGAGCAGACGCGCGGAACCCGGAACCGCTTCCTGAACCGGGTCCCCGACGGATTCGGCGCGTTCTTCGGGACGCTCGGTCTGCTGTGCGCCCTGCTGGCGCTCTCCCCGACGCTGCGGCGCCTGCTGAGGCACGTCGTCCGGTTCCTCGACCTCTTCGTCGTCCCGGTCAGCGCCAACCTCGCCTACGCCGTCTTCCTCTTCCTGCTCGCCGCCGCACTCGGCACCCGCAAGAAGGTCGCCTGGTGGATCGTCGTCACCTATCTGGCCCTGCTGATCCTCGACGACGTGATCGACATCGCCATCGGCGACCTGTGGATCGGCGTCCCCTCCATGGCGCTGGCCGTCGCCGCCATGGGACTGCTGATCGCCGCCCGCAACGAGTTCTACGCCGCCTCCCGGCCCGGAGCCCTGTGGCGCGCCCTGATGGTGCTCGGCCTCGGGCTGCTCGCGGCCGTCCTCGTCGGCTGGGGGCTCGTCGCCCTCTTCCCCGGCACCCTGCCCAAGGGCCAGTGGCTGGACTGGGCCGCCAAGCAGGTCTTCGGCGGCCTCTTCTCCGCCCGCCAGTTCGACGGCCGCCCGCCCCGCCCCCTGTACTTCCTGCTCGGCCTGTTCGGCGCCCTCGCCCTGCTGAACGCCGCCGCGACCCTCTTCCGCTCCCAGCGCCTGACCGCCGCCCTGCACGGGGACGAGGAGCCCCGCATCCGCGCCCTCCTCGGCGCGTACGGGCGGAGCGACTCCCTCGGCTACTTCGCCACCCGGCGCGACAAGGCCGTCGTCTTCGCCCCCAACGGCATGGCCGCCGTCACCTACCGCGTCGAAGCCGGCGTCTGCCTCGCCAGCGGCGACCCGGTGGGCGACCCCGCCGCGTGGACCCCGGCCATCGACGCCTGGCTCGCCGTCGCCCGCCGCTACGGCTGGCAGCCCGCCGTCATGGGCGCCTCCGAGGACGGCGCCACCGCCTACGCCCGCTCCGGCCTCAGCGCCCTCCAGCTCGGCGACGAGGCCATCCTGCACGTTGCGCACTTCGACCTCGACGGCCGCGACATGCGCGTCACCCGCCAGGCCGTCAACCGCGTCAAGCGCACCGGAGCCACCACCCTCATCCGCCGCCACTCCGCCCTCTCCGAGGACGAGATGCAGATGATCGTGGACCGGGCCGACCGGTGGCGCGACACCGAGACCGAGCGCGGCTTCTCCATGGCCCTGGACCGGCTCGGCGACGCCGCCGACGGAGACTGCCTGCTCGTCGAGGCCTTCGACGCCGAAGGGGAGCTGATCGCCCTGCTCTCCTTCGTCCCCTGGGGCAAGGACGGCATCTCCCTCGACCTGATGCGCCGCGACCGCACCGCCCCCAACGGGGTCATGGAGTTCATGGTCGCCGAGCTCTGCGCCGCCGCCCCCGGCCTCGGCGTACGCCGGATCTCCCTCAACTTCGCCGTCTTCCGCTCCGCCTTCGAGGAGGGCGGCCGGATCGGCGCCGGCCCCGTCCTGAAGCTGTGGCGCAAGCTGCTGCTCTTCTTCTCCCGCTGGTGGCAGCTGGAGGCGCTCTACCGCTCGAACGTCAAGTACGGCCCCGAGTGGTACCCGCGGTTCCTCTGCTACCAGGACGCCGGCTCGCTCGCCCGGGTCAGCCTCGCCTCCGGCATCGCCGAGGGCTTCGTCTCGGTGCCGAGCCTGCGCACCCTGTGGGGCAACGGACACCCCAAGGGCCTCACCGCCCCCGCCACCACCGAGGGGCTGCCCTCCATCGCCTCGCTGAACCTGGACGCCGTGGGGGAGGAGACCGCGGCCGCCCAGGCCGAGCGGCTCCCCGAACAGGTGCGCGTGCGCCACGAGAAGATGGAGCGCATCCGGGCCGCCGGCACCGACCCGTACCCCGTCGGCATCCGGCAGCGCACCCACACCGTCGCCGATTTCCGCACCGTCCTCCCCGACAGCCCGCCCCCCGGCACCCGCTCCGGGCAGCAGGCCACCCTCGCCGGCCGCGTGATGGTCGTGCGCGACCTCGGCGGGGTGGTCTTCGCCGTCCTGCGCGACTGGTCCGGGGACGTGCAGCTGATGCTCACCCGCGACGAGGCCGGGGCCGAGGTACTGGACTCCTTCACCTCCCAGGTCGACTTCGGCGACCACGTCGTGGCCAGTGGAGAGGCCGGCACCAGCAGGACCGGCGAACCGTCCCTGGTCGTACGGTCCTGGCAGCTCACCGGCAAGTGCCTGCGCCCCCTGCCCGACAAGCGCAAGGGCCTGGCCGACCCGGAGGCCCGCGTCCGGCGCCGCTACCTCGACCTCGTCGCGAGCCCCGACGCGCGCGACGTCGTACGGGCCCGCTCCAGCGCGGTACAGGCCCTGCGCCAGGGGCTGCTGGACCGCGGCTACCTCGAGGTCGAGACCCCGATGCTCCAGCAGATCCACGGCGGCGCCAACGCCCGCCCCTTCCGCACCCACATCAACGCCTACGACCTGGACCTGTACCTGCGCATCGCGCCCGAGCTGTACCTCAAACGGCTCTGCGTCGGCGGCATGGAGAAGGTCTTCGAGATGGGCCGCACCTTCCGCAACGAGGGCGTCTCCTACAAGCACAACCCCGAGTTCACGATGCTGGAGGCCTACCAGGCCTTCGCCGACTACGACGTGATGCTCGACCTCACCCGCGAGCTGATCCAGGGCGCCGCCACCGCCGCCTTCGGCTCGCCCGTCGCCCACAAGGCGGGACCCGACGGGAAGCTCGTCGTCCACGACATCTCCGGACCCTGGCCGGTCAAGACGATGTACGGGGCGATCAGCGAGGCCCTCGGCGAGGAGGTCGACGCCGACACCGAGGAGCACGTCCTGCGCAGGCTCTGCGACCGGGCGGCCGTCCCCCACGCCCCCGAGGACACCCGCGGCGACGTGGTCCTGGAGATGTACGAGCGGCTCGTGGAGGAGCGCACCAAACTGCCCACCTTCTACAAGGACTTCCCCACCGACGTCTCCCCGCTCACCCGCCAGCACCGCAAGGACCCGCGGCTCGCCGAGCGCTGGGACCTGGTGGCCTTCGGAACCGAACTGGGCACCGCCTACTCGGAGCTGACCGACCCCGTCGAACAGCGCCGCCGGCTCACCGCCCAGTCCCTGCTGGCGGCGGGCGGAGACCCGGAGGCGATGGAACTCGACAACGACTTCCTGGACGCGCTCGAGTACGCGATGCCGCCCACCGGCGGCCTCGGCATCGGGGTGGACCGCCTCGTCATGTTCCTCACGGGGCTGACGATCCGCGAGACGCTCCCGTTCCCCCTGGTGAGACGCGGCTGATCGGGTGAGGGGGGCGGGGCGCGTCCGCGCCTCTCGACATCCGCGGCGATGTCGTTGATACGTAGTAATAATGAAAAATGACGAGCCGACAGTAGGGCGACGCGTGCTCCTGCGTACCGCCGTCTTCCTCGGAGTCGCGGCCGCCGCCGGGCTGATCGACGCGGGCGGCGAGGAGGGCGGTGCGCCCCGGCCCGGCTCCGGCCCCGCCCCCGCGGGCGGACCCGGCCCGAACCCGGCCGCCGGGCCCCCGGGGATGCTCCCCGACGGGAGACTCGAGAAGTCCTACCGGCTGCGGCCGATGACCGCCGAGGCCCCCGCCCGGCCACCGCTCGCGAAGCCGGCCGTCCGCACCCGCCCCATCCTCGAACTGCCGCCCGGCGCCGCCTCGGGGAACTGCATGGTGCTCACCTTCGACGACGGGCCCGACCCCCGCTACACCCCCGGCATCCTCGACACCCTCGCCCGCTACGGGGTGCGCGCCGTCTTCTTCGTCTGCGGGGAGATGGCCACCGAGAACCGCGACCTGCTGCGCCGGATGGCCGCCGAGGGCCACGTCATCGGCAACCACACCTGGACCCACCCGCTCATCCCCAGGCTCAGCCGGCCCGCCCTCGTCTCCGAGATCGGCCGCACCAGCGAGGTCGTACAGCAGGTGGTGGGCGAGGCGCCCGTGTGGTTCCGGGCGCCGTTCGGGGCGTGGAACCGGGCCGCCTTCGAGATCGGCGCCGAACTCGGCATGGAGCCGCTCGCCTGGACCGTGGACACCCTGGACTGGAAGGAGC
This sequence comes from Streptomyces sp. NPDC058525, assembly GCF_042719495.1. Taxonomy (NCBI): domain Bacteria; kingdom Bacillati; phylum Actinomycetota; class Actinomycetes; order Kitasatosporales; family Streptomycetaceae; genus Streptomyces; species Streptomyces sp. NPDC058525. Next base: position 2,574 of record NZ_JBHXNP010000090.1, on the reverse strand, counting down.
CCGGGACGACCACGATCATCTCCCGGGTCCTGGACGGCGCCGGGCCCGGCGTGATCGTGCTGTCCCACGACGCGGGCGGCGACCGCTCGCAGAGCGTCCGGGCGATCGGCTCGTACCTGCCCCAACTCCTCGCGCGCGGCTACCGTATGACCCTGCCGACGCTGCCGCCCCGCTAGGCGGTGTTCCCGGCGTGGCGGCGGCCGGCGGGCGTAGGGTCGGAGCCTGTTCCCGAGGAGGATTGCCATGCGCAGCGTGACGTACTCGATGGGCGTCTCCCTGGACGGCTACATCGTCGGGCCGGACGGAGGCATCGACTGGACGGATCCCGATCCGGACGTCTTCCGGTTCTGGATCGAGGAGATCCGGAAGATCGACGTCCACCTGATGGGGCGACGGCTGTACGAGACGATGCTGTACTGGGAGACCGCCGACCAGGACCCCTCGCTCGGCGAGGACGAGCAGGAATGGACCGCGCTCTGGAAGCCGCTCCCCAAGGTGGTGTTCTCCACCACGCTGTCGACGGTGCAGGGCCGTGCCCGCCTGCTCTCCGGCGGCCTGGCGGAGGAGATCCGGCGGCTGCGGGCCGAGCCGGGGGAGGGCGACATCGCGATCGGCGGCGCGACCCTCGCCGCCGAGGCGGCCGCGTCGGACCTGATCGACGAATACCAGATCATGGTCCACCCGGTACTGGTCGGCGGCGGCATCCCGTTCTTCGCCCGCGAAGAGCGCCGGGTGGATCTCGAACTCGTCGAGACCCGCACCTTCAACGCGAAGTTCGTCTACCTCCGCTACCGCGTGGCCCGCCGGGCCGAGTCCTAGACGTCGCCGAGATGCCGGGTGGTGGGCCGTCCGGCCGTGTCGCGGGCGGCCCACAAGACCGGCTCCGGCCTCCGGCTCCGCTCAGCGGGTCTCCACCATCCGGGCGAAGACGACCACGTTCCCGTCGTAGCCCCGGGACTTCGAGTAGCCCCCGCCGCACGTGATCACCCGGAGCTCCGCGTGCCCGGTGTCCCCGTACACCCGGGATCCGGGGAAGGCGTCCTTGGAGAACACCTCCACGCCGTACACCTCGAACACCGCCGTGCGCCCGTCGTACCGCTCCACCTCGACGTGGTTGCCCGGCTTGACGGAGCCCAGGCCGTAGAAGACCGCCGGGCCCTGCGCGTTGTCCACATGGCCGACGATCACCGCCGAGCCCCGCTGGCCCGGCGAGATGCCGTTGAGGTACCAGCCCGCCAGGTTGCGGTCCTGCGGCGGCGGGGCGTCGATCCAGCCCTCCGCGTCCAGCCCGACGGTCATCACCGGCGCGTCCACGTTGATCGTGGGGATCCGGATGCGCTGCACCGACGAGTGCTCCAGCACCTCCAGGTCCGCAGGCGCCTGCGGAGGGTTCGCCGGCAACTGGTCGGCCGTCACCGCGACGGCCGAGGCCGCGGTGGGCTGGGGCGGCCCGTCGTCGATGTCCACGCCGTTGCGCACCATCGCGAGGCCGCTGAGCATGACCAGGGCGAGCACGCCCCACGGTGAGAACTTGCGTGACTTCCCGGTCTCGTCCTCGCCCATCGTTCTCCCTTCCCGACGCGGGGGTCCCGACCCGCGATCCTGTCCCACCCCTGTACGCCCTACTTCACGCACGCTAAGGCCGCCCCGGCAGGACGGCGAGAGGGGAGGGGCGAACGGGTGGCCGCGGTCGGGAGGGGGCCGGAAGGGGTGCGCCCATCCAGGTAATCGTCACATAAATGCCTGACGGGTCGTGACCTGCGGATCCGTCAGCCACGGTGCCCGCGCTTCGGCGTGTCGCTCAACCGGGCGGCCCAAAGGCGGAAATGCGGAGGTTGCGGGCCGCCCCGAGGGTTCGAGATGGGAGGCGTTCTCGTCGATCATCCGGGGCCGACGCTCCGGGGCGCTTCCCGCTGGAGGTTCCACCATGCGTGTCTTGCGCGCTCTCACCGTGACGGCGGCAACCTGCGCCGCGATCGGCCTCAGTACTCCGCTCGCCTCCGCGAACCCCCCGCTCGGCGGGGGCAGCGGACCGAGCAACGTCTCGGTCAACCCGTTCGCCGTGCACCAGGGATCCACGATGCAGGTGAGCGCCTCGGGCTGCGGACACGGCGGCACCGTCACCTCGCACGGCAACTTTCCGCCGGCCAACCTGTCCGCGGGATCCATCGGCTTCGCCACCGTCCGGATCTTCAACCACGCCTCGCCGGGCAACCACACGCTGTCGGTCAAGTGCAACGACAACAGCCTCGTCGCGACGGCCCGCTTCCGGATCCTCCAGGGGCGGCCCTCGCAGGGCGGCATCGGCGGGTCCCTCGGCCCGTCCACCGCCGAGACCGCCATCGGTGCGAGCCTCGTCGGCGCGGCGGCCCTCGGCGCCGGTGCCCACGTGCTGCGCCGTCGCCGCCCGCTCCGCGGCCGGGTCTGACCGGCCGACCTCCCCGGTCAGTCCCTTCGGGGGTGTCTTCCGGGAACGCACCCCCTCCGCCGGTCGCCCCGGGTCCTGGCCAGGACCCGGGGCTGTGGCGTATACACAACAGACGCAGCCGACGATATGGGGGGTGTATATAACGG